>CAZZZR010000063.1:0-2812 GCA_964658605.1 uncultured Caulobacter sp.
CGCTTCGCCACCTTCAACGCGCCGGGGGTGGCGATCTTCGCCTCGCGCAACATCGCTTCGGCCAGCCCGCTCATGACAGCGGTGCGGATCGGCGGCGGCGCGCTGAGTGTCCTGCGCCACCCCATGCAGGCGGCGCGGGACGTGCGGGCCACCTTCAACCGGGTGCGGGGGATCAACCTGTGCCTGCGCAACGACGTGGTCAGCAAGATCGGCGTCCATTACGGCGAGATCGTCACCATCCCGGGCACGTCCGCCAACCCCTTGGTCGAGCACAAGATCGCCACGGTGATCACCGCCCTCGGCTCCAACGCGGTCGGCCGACAGGAGGTCGCCACGCTGTAGCCGGCCTTCAGGGAGGCGCGGCGTGAACGTCGGCTTCGTCCTGTTCCCCAACGTCACCCAACTGGACTTCACCGGCCCGCTGCAGGTGCTCCACCGCCTGCCCGGCGCCAAGACGCACATCCTGGCCAAGACGCGCGAGCCCGTGCCGAGCGACTGCGGCCTCTCGCTCGTGCCGTCCGGCACGTTCGCGGACGCGCCGAAACTCGACCTGCTTTGCGTGCCCGGCGGCTTCGGCGTGACCGAGGCGTTCGAGGACGGCGAGACGCTCGACTTCGTGCGCCGCGCGGGCGAGGGCGCGACCTACGTCACGTCCGTCTGCACGGGCGCCTTCATCCTGGGGGTGGCGGGGCTGCTCCGGGATCGGCGCGCCACCACGCACTGGGCCTACCGCCACCTCCTGCCGCTGGTTGGCGCCGAGCGGGTGGACGAGCGCGTCGTCCGCGACGGCGACGTCTTCACCGGCGGCGGCGTCACCGCGGGCATCGATTTCGCCCTGACGGTCGCGGCCGAGGTCGCGGGCGAGGACGTGGCGCGCGGCATCCAGCTCTCGATCGAATACGACCCTCATCCGCCCTTCGCTGGCGGCTCGGCCGACACCAGCCCTGCCCCGGTCGTCGACCGCGTGAGCGGCCTGTTCAAACCGCGGACGGAGACGTTCGCCCAGCACCTGCAAGCCGCGCTCGCCTGACGGCCGCGCCTGAGACACGGAGACACCCATGGAAACGCTCAAGATCGACGTCGACGCGGACGGCATCGCGCTGGTCACGTTCGACGTGCCCGGCCGTTCGATGAACACCATCACCTCCAAGGTGGCCGAGGAGCTGCCTCAGGTGATCGAGCGCATCAGGACCGACGACGCCATCAAGGGCGCGGTCATCACCTCGGGCAAGACCACCGGCTTCTGCGCCGGGGCGGACCTTGGCGAGATGGGATCGCGCGACGGGGCGGGCGGCACGCCGGAGCAGCAGTTGCAGGCGGCGTTCGACCGCTCCTCGCGCCTGAACCTGGAGCTGCGCAAGCTCGAGACCTGCGGCAAGCCCGTGGCGGCGGCGATCAACGGCCTGGCGCTGGGCGGCGGGCTGGAAATCACGCTCGCCTGCCACTACCGGGTCGTCGGCGACCACCCGAAGACGCAGCTCGGCCTGCCCGAGGCCAAGGTGGGCCTGCTCCCCGGCGGCGGCGGCACCCAGCGGCTGCCGCGCCTGATCGGGGTCATGGCCGCGGCCCCCTACCTGCTCGAAGGCAAGTCGATGCGTCCGCAGGAGGCCAAGGCCGCCGGCGTCGTCGACGAGGTGGTCGCTCCGGGTGAGGAAGTCGCGGCGGCCAAGACTTGGGTGAAGACCGGCGATCCCGTCGCGCGGTGGGACAAGAAGGGCTTCAAGGTCCCCGGCGGCGGCCCCTACAGCGCGGGCGGCACGCAGCTGTTCATCATGGGCAACGCCATGCTGCGCAAGCAGAGCTACGGCAACTATCCGGCCCAGATCAACATCATGAAGTGCGTCTACGAGGGCCTGCAGGTGCCGATGGACGCGGCGCTGCGGATCGAGAGCCGCTACTTCGTCAAGACGCTGATGACGCCCCAGGCCAAGGGCATGATCCGCACGCTGTTCCTGTCGATGCAGGAGCTGAACAAGGGAATCAGCCGCCCCGCGGGCGTGGCTAAGTCCGACCCGAAGAAGGTGGCGGTGCTGGGCGCCGGCATGATGGGCGCGGGCATCGCCTACGTGCAGGCCATGGCCGGCATCGAGACGGTGCTGATCGACCAGACGCAGGAGGCGGCCGACAAGGGCAAAGGCTACGCCGCCGACCTCGTGAAGAAGGCGGTCAGCCGCGGGAAGATGAGCCAGGAGAAAGGCGACGGGATCCTGGCGCTCATCACCCCCACCACCGACTACGCCCATGTGAAGGGCTCGGACCTCGTGATCGAGGCGGTGTTCGAGAACCGCGAGGTGAAGGCGGACGTCACGAAGAAGGCGGAGGCCGAGCTCGCCGACGACGCCATCTTCGGCTCCAACACCTCCACCCTGCCGATCACCGGCCTAGCCGAAGTGAGCGTGCGGCCCGACAAGTTCATCGGCGTCCACTTCTTCTCGCCAGTGGACAAGATGGGGCTGGTCGAGATCATCCTGGGCGAGAAGACGGGCGACGAGGCGATCGCCAAGGCCATCGACTACGTGCTCAAGATCAAGAAGACGCCGATCGTCGTGAACGACAGCCGCGGCTTCTACACGTCGCGCTGCTTCGGCACCTTCGTGCAGGAAGGCATGGAGATGCTGGGCGACGGCATCGCCCCGGCGATCATCGACAACGTCGGCCGCATGACCGGCATGCCCCGCGGCCCGCTGGAGATGCACGACGACGTCGCGCTCGACCTCTCCTACAAGATCGCCCAGCAGACGCAGAAGGACCTGGGCGACAAGTACAAGGCGCCCAAGTTCCAGCCGATCATGGAAAAGATGGTCAGCGAGCT
>CAZZZR010000063.1:2912-11281 GCA_964658605.1 uncultured Caulobacter sp.
ATCAGCTACATCGACGGCATCGGCCTTCCGGCGTTCGTGGAGCAGCTCGACAAGCTGGCGCAGGCGCACGGCGAGCGCTTTGCGCCGAACGCCCTGCTCCGGGAGATGGCCGCCAAGGGCGACACCTTCTACGGCCGCTTCGGCGCGCAGGAGAAGAAGGCGGCCTGACCCTGAACGCGCCGGCGGCATCGTCGGCGCGTTCACCTCTTCTTGGCCCTCTCGCGCAATACTCTCTTCCCAAGAACGCCATGAGACGTCTGAGGGGAGCCGGACACGATGCTCGGGGGAGATCGCGTCAGAGACGAGGTCTACGACGTGCTGGCCAAGCGCCAGCGCAACGTGGCCATGCGTTCAGTCATCCCATTCGTGATCTCGGTTGGCTTTGGCGCGGTGATGGGACCGTGGGCCGTCAAGCTGTGGGCGTGGGCGACCCTCAACGCCGCGGTCCAGCTGTGTGACTACGGGTTGAACCGCCGCCTCCTGTCGCGCACCACCGCCGACCTGAGCCGGCGCGACATCGCGCTGGTGTTCGTCCGCTTGGCGCTCAGCTCAGGGGTGTTCATGCTCGGCGCCGCGGCCGTGCTTTCCACCCGCCTGCCGCTCAGCCCAGCCTTGTCCGTGCTGATGGCGGCGGGGGCGATCCTGAACAGCATCGTGGTCAGCCGCCGCTCGTGGGCCGCGTTCCTGGCGCTGAACACGCCGCAGTTCGCCTTCCTGATCGCCATGCCCATCCTGATGGTCGCCCATGAGGCCGACCTCGTGTTGGCGCCCGCTTTGGGCCTCGGCGCCATCCTGCTCTGCGCCTGCGCCACCCTCACTTGGCTGAGCCTGTCCCACGCCCTGAGGTCGGAGGCCGAGGCCAACGCCGAATTGGAGCGCCGCCGCGCGGAGGCGGAGGCGGCCCGTGACGGCCGAGCCGCCTTCACCGCCGCGGTCAGCCACGAACTTCGCACACCGCTCACGGCCATCCTCGCCGGCTCCGTCGCCCTGGAGGCGCGGGCGCTGAGCGAGCAGGACCGCGACAGCGCCGCGATGATCGCCGAGGCGTCCCGCCTCATGCGCCGGCTGCTGGACGACCTCCTCGACTTCTCGAAGCTCGAAGCCGGGCGGATGGAGGTGGAGGCGGCGGACTTCGACCTCGACGCGCTGCTGGATGAGACCAAGCGGCTCTGGAACGCGGAAGCCGCGGCCAAGGGCCTGGCGCTGACGCTGGCTACCGAGGCTCCTCCCGGCCTGCGCTTGCGCGGAGACGCCCTGCGTGTGCGGCAGGTGCTCAACAACCTCATCTCCAACGCCCTGAAGTTCACCGGGCACGGCGAGGTCCGGTTGGAAGCGCGGGCCGAGCGCGGTCCTTCCGGGACCTGGCGCGTCCACCTGGCGGTCGCCGACACGGGCGTCGGCCTCGACCAGGCCGAGATCGACCGGCTGTTCCAGCCCTTCGCCCAGGCCTCGAGCGCCGTAGCGCGGACCCATGGGGGCACCGGGCTCGGGCTCGCCATCAGCCGTGAACTCGCCCGCCTCATGGGTGGCGATCTGACGGCCGAGCGACGCTCCGAAGGGCGCGGCTGCCGCTTCACCCTCGCGCTCACCCTCGCTTCCGCCGCGGCCCCCGCATCGGACATGCCGGGTGTGGGGGACGAGGCGCCCGCCAGCGCCCGGGTGCTGGTGGTGGACGACCACCCGCTCGGCCGTCAGGCGCTGACGACGCTGCTCGGCCTGCGCGGGCTCGAGGTGAGCGCCTGCTCGGACGGGCCCACCGCGCTCGCCATGCTGCAGGCGCGGCGCTTCGATCTCGTGCTCGCGGACCTGAACATGGGCGACCTCGGTGGCCGGGAGATGGCGCGCCGTCTGCGCGGCGACGACGGCCCCAACCGCGACGCGCCGGTGCTGGCGGTCTCCGGCGAGTGCGGCGAGGCCGCCTTGGCCGCCTGCCTTGCGGCGGGGATGGACGGCTTGGTCTCCAAGCCGCTCGAGCCGCGGACGCTCTACGACGCGGTCGACGCCGCCCTGGCGGCGGGCCGCGCCGGAGCCGGCAAGGACGCCGACAGCCGCAGCGCCAGCGCGGGCTCGTCCTTCAGTTCGCACTCCCAGACAGTGACCACGGTCCAGCCGGCCGTCTCCAACGCCGCCTGAGCCGCGGCGTCGCGGGCGAGGTTGCGGGCGATCTTGGCCGACCAGTAGGCCGCGTTCGCCTTGGGCGCCCGCGCGCCGCGCCTGCAGGCGTGTCCGTGCCAGAAGCAGCCGTGGACGAAGACCGCCGTGCGCCGGCCCGCCATCACGATGTCGGGCGAGCCGGGCAGGTCACGCCGTTGCAGGCGATAGCGGACGCCGAGCCGGGTCAGGAGGGCGCGCACGGCGCGCTCCGGCCCGGTGTCGCGGCTCCTGACCCGCGCCATCACCGCCGAGCGCTGGGCGGGGGTGAAGGCGTCGGAGCCCGTCACGCCGGCCCAGTCGGACGACGAAGCCTCAGCGAACGGCGGCCTGCGGGGCCGAAGCCTGGGCCTGCGCCATGGCGGGAGGCGCGGCCATGCCGCTGCGGTAGGCCCTCTGCGCCGGGGCGGGCAACGCCTCGATCAGGGCCGCGCGGGCCTCCCGCTCGCAGGAGGGGCTCGGCAGGCGGGTGCCGGTGGTGATCTGGTCCGCGCACCAGAACTTGGCGCCCTGGGTGATGCGGCTGTCGAGCACGTGCGCCTGGGCGGGCTGGGTCAGGTCGAGGTCGCTGAACTTCAGGTGGATGTCTCCCGCCTGGGCTCCCGCGGCGGCGGCGCAGGCGGCTGTTGCGACGACAGCCGAGATCATGAAGCGCTTGAACATCGTTCTTCTCCTGGTGAGGGACCGGCGGGGCGCCGTCCGGAGCCAGGAAAGGGTGCCTCATCTTCAGAAGACCGTCCGCTTAACTCGGAGTCATGAACAACTCTTCATAGAAGATCTCGCGTTGTTTGTCCATAGCTCTTGCGCGGGTCGTCCACCTTGCCAGACGGTCGCCATGGCGTCGGCTTAACTTTCGGTCATGAGCAAGATTTCATCTTTGGCGGCGAGGGCGGCCCGGCCCAGGCTGGCGCGGTCGCGTGCGACGGGATAGTCGCTGCCTGCGCCTTCGCTCGGGCGCGAGGAGGTGCGATGAACTCGGCGTTCCATCAGGTCGACGTGTTCGCGGGCGAGGCGTTCGGCGGCAACCCCCTGGCGGTCGTGGTCGACGGCTCAGGCCTTACCGACGCGGACATGCGGCGGATCGCCCGGTGGACCAACCTGTCGGAGACCACCTTCCTCCTGCCGTCCGCAGCGCCGGAAGCCGACTACCGCGTGCGCATCTTCACCCTCTCGGGCGAGTTGCCGTTCGCCGGCCACCCGACCCTGGGCTCCTGCCACGTGTGGCTGGCGGCGGGCGGACGGCCCAAGGCGGCCGACAGGATCGTGCAGGAGTGCGGCGCCGGCCTGGTGCTCCTGGCGCGCCGGGACGGCCGCCTCGCCTTCCGGGCGCCGCCGCTGGTGCGCAGCGGTCCGCTCGATCCCGCGCACCTCGCCGCCGTCACCGACGCGCTGGGCCTGGGGGCGGACGAGGTCGTCGACTCCGCCTGGGTGGACAACGGGCCGGGCTGGGTCGGGGTGCTGCTGCGGGACGCCGACGCCGTGCTGGCGGTCAGGGCCGACGTCGCCCGCTACGCCGGCCCGCGGCCCTTCCACGTCGGGCTGGTCGGCGCGCATCCGGCGGGCGGCCCCTGCGCCTGGGAGGTGCGGGCGCTCTTCACCGACGCGGAGGGAGCGCTGGTCGAGGACCCCGTCACCGGCAGCCTGAACGCCTCCCTCGCCCAGTGGCTGCTGTCGACCGGCCGGGCGACCGCGCCCTACGTCGCGGCCCAGGGCACGCGCCTGGGTAGGGCCGGGCGCGTCTTCATCGACCGGGACGCCGAGGGGGCGGTTTGGGTCGGCGGCGACGTCGCGACGCGCGTCACAGGCGAGATCGAGCTCGGATGAGGCGTGGGCTCCCTCCCGGTCCAGGGAAGGCGCCCTTGTTCAGAGCCCCTCGAACAGCGCCGTCGAGAGGTAGCGCTCGGCGAAGCTCGGGACGATCGTCACGATCTGCTTGCCGGCGTACTCGTCGCGGGCGGCCAGCCGGAAGGCGGCCGAGAGCGCGCCGCCGGACGAGATGCCCACCGGCAGCCCCTCCACCCGCGCGGCGCGGCGGGCGAACTCCAGGCTTTCGTCGTTGCCGACCGTCACCACTTCGTCGATGACGGCGCGGTCGAGGATGCCTGGGATGAAGCCCGCGCCGATGCCCTGGATCTTGTGAGGACCCGGGGCGCCGCCGGAGAGCACCGCCGACGCCTCCGGCTCGACGGCCACCATGCGCAGGCCGGGCTTTCGCGCCTTCAGCACCTGACCGACGCCGGTGATGGTGCCGCCGGTGCCCACGCCGGAGACGACGACGTCGACCGCGCCGTCCGTGTCGTTCCAGATCTCCTCGGCGGTGGAGACGCGGTGGACGGCGGGGTTGGCCGGGTTCTCGAACTGTTGCGGCATCACCGCGTCGGGCGTCTCGGCGACGATCTCGGTGGCGCGGGCGACGGCGCCGCGCATGCCCTTCTCGGCCGGAGTGAGCTCGAGTTGCGCGCCCATCAGCGCCAGCATCTTGCGCCGCTCCAGGCTCATGCTCTCCGGCATCACCAGGATCAGGCGGTAGCCCTTGGCGGCGGCCACGAAGGCGAGGGCGATGCCGGTGTTGCCGCTGGTGGGCTCCACGATCGTCGTGCCCTCGCGGATCAGCCCTTGCGCCTCCATCGCCTCGATCATGGAAAGACCGATGCGGTCCTTCACGCTGGAGAGCGGGTTGTAGAACTCGAGCTTGGCCAGCACCTCGGCCTTGGGCTTCAGCTCGGCCGAGAGCCGCGGCAGCCGCACCAGCGGCGTGTCGCCCACGAGGTCGAGCACGGAGTCGTAGACCTTGCCCCGGCCCTGGCGGGCCAGCGCGTGTTCGCTGTGGGGAGCGAGGGTGGGGGCGGCGTCCATGGCGTAGGCCTTCTGTGGGCGTTTGCGTCTTGCCTATAGGCCTCGCACGCGGTCCTGTCCGTCAAGCAGGGCTGAAGGGGACGCCTAGGAATGCTGATCGTCGACGACCTGAAGGCGCTGAACGGCGAGCAGCGCTCCGCCTTCACCGCCAGCCTCCTGGGCTGGACGCTGGACGCCTTCGACTTCTTCATCCTGATCTTCATCGTCAAGGACATCGCCGACGACTTCAAAGTCCAGGTCAGCGCCGTCAGCCTGGCGATCGCGCTGACGCTGATGATGCGGCCGGCGGGCGCCTTCGTGTTCGGCTGGCTGGCCGACCGTTTCGGGCGCCGTCCGGTGCTGATGGCCGACGTGCTGCTGTTCGCGGGGCTGGAGCTGGCGTCGGGCTTCGCGCCCAACCTGCCCACGCTCCTGGTGCTGCGCCTGCTGTTCGGCTTCGCCATGGGCGGAGAGTGGGGGATCGGGGCGTCCCTGGCGCTGGAGTCGATCCCGGCCCGGAGCCGCGGCGTCGTCTCGGGCCTGCTGCAGCAGGGCTATCCGTTCGGCTACCTGCTGGCGGCGGTCGCGCACTATTTCGTGGGCGCGATCGGCTGGCGCGGCATGTTCATCGTCGGCGTCGCGCCCGCGCTGCTCGTCCTCTACATCCGCCAGTTCGTGAAGGAGAGCCCGGCGTTCGAGGCCGCGCGGGACCGGGCGCGGGAGGCGAAGGCGCAACGCGGCCCGCCGCCCGCGCTCGCCGCGGCGGACCGAACGCCTGTGCTGGCGATGCTGACGCTGAGCCTTCTGGGCGCGCTGATCGCGCTGCCGATCATCCAGGCGTTCGGCGGCCTCGGCGACGCGGCGCCGCCGCTGCCCATGACCGGCCATCCCGTGCTGGCGATCGGCTCGCTGCTGATCCTGGCGGTCGGGGTGGCGTTCGCCTACGCCACGCACCGCAGGGGCTCGCCGGAGCAGAAGGCCTATGCGCGCTACGCCCTGGCCACCTTCTGGCTGGGCGTGGCGGGGGCGGTGCTCGGCGGCCTGATCCTGTTCTCCGTCTCCAAGCCGTTCCGTGAGCTGCACCTGCCGCTCGGCTACGCCTTGACCACCATGGCCGCGCTGCTGGCGCTGTGGTTCGTCGCGCGGGGGGCCTACGGCCTGGCCAAGGCGGGCTCGGGCGTGGCCCTGCGCCCCACCGACCCGTCGAGCTTCTTCGGCTCGCGGGGGGGGCACTGGCCGCGGCTGCTCTACGTCGTGATCCTGATGACGGCGTTCAACTTCTTCAGCCACGGGACACAAGACCTGTACCCCACCTTCCTCAAGGTGCAGCACCACTTCGACGCCGGGCTGGTCTCGACGCTGACGATCATCGGCAACCTCGGCGCGATCGTGGGCGGGGTGACGTTCGGCACGCTGTCGGAGCGGCTCGGGCGTCGGCGGGCGATCGCGCTGGCGGCTGTGCTGGCGCTGCCGATCATCCCTTTGTGGGCGTTCACCGCCACGCCGCTGCTCCTGGGCCTGGGCGCCTTCCTGATCCAGATCTCCGTGCAGGGAGCCTGGGGCGTGGTGCCGGTGCACCTGAACGAGCTCTCGCCCGACGCGGCGCGCGGCACCTTTCCCGGCTTCGCCTACCAGCTGGGCAACCTGATCGCCTCGGGCAACGCGGTGATCCAGGCGGGCGTCGCCGAGAGCCACGGCAACAACTACGGCCTCGCGCTGGCGATCGTGGCCGGCGTCGTGGCGGTGACGCTGGCGCTGCTCAGCCTGCTCGGGCCGGAGGCGAAGGGCGTGAGGTTCGGCGGCGGGGACGCGCCCGCCTGACGGTCACGCCAGCCGCGAGCGCCGCCGCGCCCAGGCAAAGTAGACGGCCAGCCCCAGCGCGTTCCACACGAAGAACAGCGCGATGGTCAGCGTCGGCAGGCTGGTGAAGAGGTACAGGCAGCCAAGCACGCCCAGCGAGCCGACCAGCCAAGGCAGGGGCGTGCTGAAGGTGCGCGGCCGCTCCGGCTCGCGCCGTCGCAGCACCATCATGCAGACGCAGACCGCAATGAAGGCGCACAGGGTGCCGGAGTTGGCCAAGGCCGCGATCTGTCCGAGCGGCAGGAATCCCGCGATCACCGCCGCAATCGCCGCGGTCAGCGCGGTGACGGCCACGGGCGCGCCCTTGGCGTTCACCTGCGCCAGCCCGTCCGGCAGCATCCGGTCGCGGGCCATGGCGAAGAAGATGCGACTCTGTCCGTACATGAAGGCCAGGATCACCGTCGGCAGGGCGACCACCGCCGCGCCCGCGATCACCTTGGCGGCCAGGGGCTGGTTCAGGCTGTTCATCACGAAGACCAGGGGGGCGGGGTCCTTGGCGAAGGCCTCCACCCGCACGGCCCCGATCGCGGCGGCGGCGACGGCCATGTAGATGACCACGCACGCCAGCATGGAGCCGACGATGCCGATGGTCAGGTCGCGGGCGGGCTCCTTGGCCTCCTCCGCGGCGGTGGCGATGGCGTCGAAGCCGTAGAAGGCGAAGAAGATGATGGCCGCCGCCGCCATCACCCCCACCTTCTCGCCGCCGATCTCCTGGCCCACGAAGCCGTGGGGCATGAAGGGGGTGAAGTGGCTCGCGTCGAAGTGCGGGAAGGCGATGGCCACGAAGACCGCCAGCGCGACCACCTTCACCACCACCAGCGCCGTGTTCACCGTGGCGCTCTCCCGCGTGCCGAGGGTGAGCAGGCCGCCGACCAGGAGGGTGATGACCACGGCCGGCAGGTTCACGACGCCGCCCGTCGCCTCCGGCCCGGCCTTCAGAGCCGCGGGCAGGTGCACCCCGACCGCGTCCAGGAACTCCGCCGCGTGTCCCGACCAGCCCACCGCCACCGCGCTGCACACGACGGTGTATTCCAGGATCAGGCTCCACCCCACGACCCAGGCGAAGGTCTCCCCCAGCACGGCGTAGCTGTAGGTGTAGGCGCTGCCCGCCGAGGGGATCAGCGTCGCCATCTCCGCATAGGCCAGCGCCGCGCAGATGCAGACCACGCCCGCGATGGCGAACGACAGCAGCACGCCGGGCCCCGCCAGCCCTGCGCCCACGCCGGTCAGCGTGTAGATGCCGGTGCCGACGATCGCCCCCACGCCGAGCGCGACGAGGTGCGGCCAGGAGAGGGTGGGAACGAGCCGCGAACCCTCGCCCTCCCGCGTTTCGCGCGCCGCGTCGACGCCCTTGATGCGCCAGGCGCCGCTCACTTCAGCAGGGCCGCCGCCTGGTCCAGCGCCGCCGCGTAGCGATCGATCGCCTGGGCGGTGAGCGTGATGTAGCGCGTCGCGTCGTCGTAGCGGCCGTCCTCGATCGCCTCGCGCACGCCGGGCAACGTCTTGGCGCCGTAGCCGGTGAA
>CAZZZR010000064.1:0-10960 GCA_964658605.1 uncultured Caulobacter sp.
GCCGGCGCGGCGGCGGGCTTGCCTCCGAACAGGCCGGCCTGAGCGGCGCCCGGCGCGGCGGCGACCGCAGCGCAGAGGGCGATGAGGGCGGCGCGATCCCGCTTGCGGCGCATCATGGCGGCGGCTCCCATAAGGGGTGTCGATTCGGACGCCAGCCTAGGGGCGCGCCGATCAACGAAGCGTTAAGCATAAACGGGCGCTTGTCCGCTCGCCGTCCCGTCCGCTGGCCGCCGGAGCCCGCCCGATGCCCTACCGCCCGCTGGAGGCGCTGACCGACGAGACGCTTCCCGCGGCCACGCCGCTGCGCTTCGTCGCGGAGGGCGAATCGGTCGACGCGTCCGCCGCCGCCGTCGCGGGCTTCCGGGGGCAGGCGGGGAAGGTGCTGGCGCTGGGTGCGGCCGACGGCGGCCCGGCGGTGCTGCTCGGGCTCGGCGACAGGCCGCTCGCCTTCGTCGCCCTTCGCGCGCGTCCGGGGCGCCTCGCGCCCGGCGACTACAGGCTCGAGCCCCGCGCCGGGCTGGACGAGGCCCAGGCCGCGCTCGCCTGGGCGCTGGGGGCGCACGGCTACGAGCGCTTCAAGGGTCCGCCGAAGGAGGGCCGCGCCCGGCTGGCGGTCTCGCCCGCCGGCTTCGCCGCCGCCGCGCCCATCGCCCGCGCCTGCGCGCTCGCCCGCGACATGGTCGACACTCCCGCGGGCCACATGGGGCCGGCCGAGATCGAGGACGAGGTCCGCGCCGTCGCCGCCGCGTACGGAGCCGGGGTGTCGGTCGTAACCGGCGAGGATCTTCTGACGCAGGGCTATCCCGCCGTCCACGCGGTCGGCCGCGCCGCCGCCCCCAACCGCGCGCCTCGGATGATCGAACTGACGTGGACCGGCGCAGACGACGGGGCGAGGCTCGTCATCGTCGGCAAGGGCGTGGCGTTCGACACCGGCGGGCTGGACATCAAGCCCTCGGCCGGCATGAGGCTGATGAAGAAGGACATGGGCGGCGCCGCGCACGCCTTGGCGCTGGCGGGGCTGGTGATGGAGCGGCGGCTGCCGGTGCGGCTGACGCTGCTGATCCCGGCGGTGGAGAACGCCATCTCCGGCGACGCCATGCGGCCGGGCGACGTGCTCGACACCCGCGCGGGCAAGACGGTGGAGGTCGGCAACACCGACGCCGAGGGCCGGCTGATCCTGGCCGACGCGCTCACCCGGGCCGCCGAGCTGGCGCCGGACCTCACGATCGATCTCGCCACCCTCACGGGCGCGGCGCGGGTGGCGCTGGGGCCGCAGGTGATCCCCTTCTTCACCGACGACGAGGCGCTGGCCGCCGACCTCGTCCGCGCTTCGGCCGAGGCGAACGATCCCCTGTGGCGGCTGCCGCTCTGGGCGCCCTACGACGCGGCGCTCGACAGCGACGTGGCCGACCTGAAGAACGACCCGGACGGCTGGGCGCAGGCGGGCTCGGTGACGGCGGCCCTGTTCCTCAAGCGGTTCGCGCCGACGACGGGCGCCTGGGTGCACTTCGATATGTTCGCCTGGAATCCCAAGGGCGGGCCTGGATCGCCCGTCGGGGCCGAGGCGCAGGCGATCCGTGCGCTCGACCGACTGCTGGTCGGGCGTTTCGGAGGCGGCGCATGAGCTTCGACCCCCGCGACACCCTGCTCCGGGACGGCGTGGCGGGCGCCGAGCTGGAAGGGGTGATCCCGGCCGACCGCTTCGTCGAGGCGCGCGAGATGCAGGTCACCGCGTTCGTCGCCCCGGTCCGCCGCGCCCCGGCGGCGGACGCCGAGCAGTTGGACCAACTCCTCTTCGGCGAGACGTTCGAGGTGCTGGAGGAGGGCGGCGGCTTCGCGCTCGGCCAGGCGACGCGCGACGGCTACGTCGGGTACGTCGACGTGGAGGCCTTGTCCGAGCCCGTGCTCGCGCCCACCCACCGGGTGGCGGCGCTCCGCAGCTACCTGTTCGCGGACCCCGACATCAAATCGGCGGTCCGGGGACTCGTCTCCCTGAACGCGCTCGTCACCGTCGAGGCTTCCGAGGGGCGCCTGGTCAAGGTCGCGCGGGGGGGATGGATGGCCGCTTCGCACCTGGCGGAGGTGGGCTCCCGCTTCGAGACGGACTGGGCGGGTGTCGCCGAGCGGTTCCTGGGCGCGCCCTATCTGTGGGGCGGGCGCGAGAGCCTGGGACTGGACTGCTCGGGCCTCGTGCAGCAGGCGCTTTACGCCTGCGGCCGCGCCTGCCCGCGCGACACCGACCCGCAGCGCGCGCTGGGAACGGAAGTGGAGCGACAGGCGCTCAGGCGCGGCGACCTCGCGTTCTGGCGCGGCCACGTCGGGATCATGCTCGACGACGCCCGCCTGTTCCACGCCAACGCCCACCACATGGCCGTCGCGGTCGAGCCGCTGGAGGACGCAATCGCGCGGATCGGCGCGGCCGGGGGCGGCGAGCCGATCGCCTTTCGCCGGCCCTAGGCTCCCCCCGACGCCTCAGAAGGGGCTGAAGCGGTTGATGAGCGACTGGCCGCCCGGCACCTTCTGAACGTTGGAGACCTGACCGCGACCGCCGTAGCTGATCCGCGCCTCGGCGATCTGGGTGTGCTTGATGGTGTTGGTGGAGGTGATGTCCTCCGGGCGCACCATGCCCGCGACCGTAAGCTCGCGCAGCTCGTTGTTGATGCGCGTCTCCTGGCGGCCCTGGATCACGAGGTTGCCGTTCGGCATCACCGCCGAGACCACCGCCGCGATGGTGAGCGTGATCGCCTCCGAGCGGTTCACCGATCCTTGTCCGTCGGACGCCGTGTTGGAGGAGGTGCCGATCGCGTTGGCGGGGTCGAAGCCCTTGGGCAGGAGGCGCCCCAGGGTCGACTCCAGCCCCAGCAGGTGCGTGGCGCCCGCGGTGATCGAGGACTTGCGGTTGGCGACCGTCTCGTTCTGCACCTTGGCGCTGTCGTCGATGGAGATCAGCACGGTCAGGATGTCGCCGACGCGGCTGGCGCGCTGGTCGTGGAAGAAGGCGCGCGCCCCGTTGCGCCACAGGCTGTTGGCGCTGGCGGGCCGGGCGTCGTCGCCGCGCACGTCCACAGACGGCTGGGTGACGGGGATCAGCGGCGCGGGATAGGCGACCGCGCTCATCTGCGGCGTGCCGACCGCATCCTTGATGGACCCGCAGGCCGCGAGCGGGGTCAGCGCCAGGATGAGGAGGAGGAGGGGGCGGTAAGCGACGTGGGACATGGGGCGGCCTTCAGCGGGAGGCGAGGCGGTAGGCGTCGAACGGCGCGGATTTCAGCGCCTCGGCCGCGGGGCCGACGACGGCGCGTCCGGGACCGGACGCCACCGCGGCGAGGGTCTTCTTCGAGACGGTGTTCTGCACGGGCACGGTGTCGCCGACCGCGGCGTCGGCCAGCGCCTTGGCCTGGAGCACGAGCGTGATCCCGTCGTCCTCGAAGGCGACGTCGATCAGGTCGTCGCGCTTGATGACGCGCGGGCTGGCGAGGTCGTGCATCGCCACGGCGGAGCCTTCCCGCAAGGGCCGACGCGCCGCCTTGCCGATGGCGGCGTCGGCGTCGGAGGGCGCGTCCCCGGGCGCGACGGCCTCGTCGCTCCACACGAGGTCGGACGCCGAGACCATGTCGCCGGCGTTCAGGTTGCGGGCGTAGGCGAGCGCCTGCTGGCGCTTGCCGCCCCGAGCCGCGTGCGGGGCGGAGCCCGACGTGGACGTGGGGGCGGCGGCGACGCTGGCGACCACGATCCGGCGGCGTCCTTCGCTGTTGGCCCACGTCAGGCCGGCACGTTTGGCGGCCATCTGGACGGCCCCCGCGTCGAGCACCGCTTGGCCGCCGGTGGGTCCTGCGGCGGCGACGAACACGCCCGAGGCCTGCCCGGCGCCCTCGAACAGGTCGCCGAGCGTGACCTTTCCCGCGGCGGTCGGGGCGTCGCGCAGCGTGACGTCGGCGGCGGCGGCGGAGGTCGCGAAGGCGGCCAGGATCAGGGCGAGGGCGGCGCGCGTCATCGGCTCACGACTTCAGCTGCGAGGTGGTGGACAGCATCTGGTCCGCGGCGTTCACGACCTTGGAGTTCATCTCGTAGGCGCGCTGGGCCACGATCAGCGAGGTGATCTCCGTCACCGCGTCCACGTTGGACGCCTCGGTGTAGCCCTGCTGCAGGCCGCCGAAGCCCGTCGCCTGCGGGTTGCCGACGTTGGGCGAGCCGCTGGCCCCCGACTGCAGGAAGTAGTTGTCGCCGATCGCGTCCAGGCCGGCCTCGTTGTAGAAGGTGGCGAGCTGCAGCTGGCCCACGACCTGCGGCGCGGTCTGCCCCGCGATGGTCGCCTGCACCTGGCCCGAGGCGGAGATCGTGACGTCGGTCGTGCCCTGCGGGATCGTGATCTGCGGCAGCACCTGGTAGCCGTCCACCGTCACCAGCTGACCCGCGTCGTTGGGGCTGAAGTTGCCGGCGCGGGTGTAGGCGGTGTCGCCCGACGGCAGCTGGATCTGGAAGTAGCCCTTGCCGTTGATGGCGATGTCGAACTTGTTGTCCGTCTTGGTCAACGTGCCCTGCTGGGTGATGCGGGTGATGGTGCCGGTCTTCACGCCGGAGCCGAGCTGCACGCCGGTGGGGGCCACCGTGCCCGCGTCCGAGGTCTGGGCGCCCGGGCGCGACAGGTTCTCGTAGAGCAGGTCCTGGAACTCGGCCCGCTGCCGCTTGAACCCGATGGTGTTCATGTTGGCGATGTTGTTGGAGATGGTTTCGACGTTCAGCTGCTGGGCGGCCATGCCCGTCGCCGCGATCCGGAGTGCGCGCATCGTTCGGGTCCTTAGGCGGCCTTGCCGAGGCGCTCGATGGCGCTGCGGCTGAGGTCCTGGGTGGAGTTCATGAGGTTGGCGACGCGCTCGTAGGCGCGGGTGGTCTCGATCAGGCTGGTGACTTCGAGCACCGGCTGAACGTTGGAGTGCTCGACCACGCCCTGGCGGACGGCCGCGTCGGGGGCGGCGGTCGGCGTCTCGTCGCTGGTCAGGTAGTTGTCGCCGTCCTTCGACAGCCCTCCGAGGCTGGCGAACCGCACCACGCCCACCTTGCCGCCGGTCGTGCCGTCCTGGGTGATCAGGCCGGTCTTGGAGATCGTCGGCGCGCCCTTCTGCGGGTCGAAGGTGATCGTCGACCCCGAGGCGTCGAGCACCGGATTGCCCTCCCCGTCCACCAGCTGGTTGTTCGTATCGACGCCGAAGCGCCCGTCGCGGGTGAAGCGGATCCCGTTCGGCGTCTGGACCTGGAAGTAGCCCTGCCCCTCCACGGCCAGGTCGTAGGTATTGCCCGTCTTCTCCAGCGCGCCCTGCTTGAAGTCGCGGGCGAGGCCGTCGTCCAGCACGTATTTCACCGGGCCGAAGCGGGGCGCCCTCTGCGGCGTCAGCGGGTCGGACTGCAGCATCAGGCTCTCGACCTTGAAGCCTGCGGTGTCGACGTTGGCCAGGTTGTTGGCGGCGATGTCGAGCTGGCGCTGCAGCGTCATCTGCCGCGACAGTCCGACGTAGAGGGCGTTGTCCATGGACAGGACGGTGCAACGACCGTGCCGAAGAAAAAGCGAGAGGAAACAGGCAGAACGCTGGTTAACGCGGCGCTTTCGGCCGGGCTGCGGTGGGCAGGAAACGCCGGGCCGCCGCGCCGCGGCTCGGCAAATCCGAACCTCCCGTTAACCAAGATCGCGCTTGGTGGAGGCTCACTGGTTCGTGCGCGCGGAAGTCATGTCCAAAGCCCCGAAAGCCCCCAAGCCCGAGAAGGGCAAGAAGGACGCGGCTCCCGAAACGGAGGCCGGCGCCGAAGGCGTCGAAGGCGAGGCTCCGGCGAAGAAGAAGCCGCCGCTGATGATCCTGATCGCCGCCGGCGTCGGCGCGCTGGTGGTGCTGGGCGGCGGCGGCACGGCGGCCATGCTCCTGCTCGGCGGCAAGAAGGCGCACGCCGAGGCCGACAAGTCGGGCGAGCACAAGAAGAAGGAGAAGCCCAAGAAGAAGGAGGCGGGCAAGGACGACAAGAAGGGGACGAACCCGATCTCCGAAGGCCCCGACGGCGTCGTCTACTACACGATGCCGGACATCGTGGCGAACATCCAGACCGCCGACGGCCGCCCCAGCTACCTGAAGCTGAAGCTCGCCTTCGAGCTCCCCAACGCGGACGCCGCCGACGAGATCGAGCCCAACGCGCCGCGCCTGAACGACATGTTCCAGAGCTTCCTGCGCGAGTTGCGCCCGGAGGACATCGCCGGGAGCGCCGGCAGCTACCAGCTGCGCATGGAGCTGCAGCGGCGGGTGAACCTCGTGATCGCGCCGGCGAAGGTGAACGCCGTCCTGATCGAAGAAATGCTGATCAACTAGGCGGCCGCCCTTGTCCGACCTCCCCCCTCAAGAGAGCGCAGCGGACGCCGCCGACTGGCAGGACTCCGCCGAAGGCGCCCCGGCTTCCTCCGGCGAGGCCGAGCGCATCCTGAACCAGGAGGAGATCGACAGCCTCCTGGGCTTCGACCTCAACGACGACGAGGGCGCCGAGAACACCGGCATCCGCGCGATCATCAACTCGGCCCTCGTCTCCTACGAGCGGCTGCCGATGCTGGAGATCGTGTTCGACCGCCTCGTGCGGTTGATGACGACCAGCTTGCGCAACTTCACCTCCGACAACGTCGAGGTGAGCCTGGACAACATCAGCTCGATCCGCTTCGGCGACTACCTGAACTCGATCCCGCTGCCCGCCATCCTGACCGTGTTCCGGGCCGAGGAGCTGGACAACTACGGCCTTCTGACCGTCGATTCGTCACTGATCTACTCGATCGTCGACGTGCTGCTGGGCGGGCGGCGCGGCACTGCGGCCATGCGCATCGAGGGGCGCCCATACACCACCATCGAGCGGGTGCTGGTGCAGCGGATGGTCGAGGTGATCCTGGAGGACGCCCAGGCCGCCTTCGAGCCGCTGACGCCTGTCCACTTCAAGCTGGAGCGGCTGGAGACCAACCCCCGCTTCGCCGCCATCGCGCGGCCGGCCAATGCCGCCATCCTGGTCAAGCTGCGCATCGACATGGAGGACCGCGGCGGCCGCGTGGAGCTGCTCCTGCCGTATTCGACGCTGGAGCCGATCCGCAAGCTCCTGCTGCAGCAGTTCATGGGTGAGAAGTTCGGGCGCGACAACATCTGGGAAAGCCACCTCGCGACCGAGCTCTGGACCACCCAGACCGAGGTGCGCGCGGTGCTCGACGAGCAGCAGATGGCGCTGGGCAAGGTGCTGGGCCTGAAGGTCGGCGACACCCTGATGCTCAACGCCGGGCCAGACAGCCCGGTGCAGATCAAGGCGGGGGCGGTGGCGCTCACCCACGGCCGCATGGGGCGCCGCAACCAGTCGATCGCCGTTCGGGTCGACGCCCCGCTCAACCCCGCCGCCAAGAAGGCCTTGCAGGACAACCGCTGATGGACCCCGTATCGCTCGGAATGGACGGCCTGCTCGTGCTCCTGCTGCTCGCGGCGCTGGCCGTCGGCTGGCGGCTCAACGGCAAGCTGAAGTCGCTGAAGGAGAGCCAGGCCGGGTTCGCCAAGGCGGTCGCCGACCTCGACCTCGCCGCCGGCCGCGCCGAGGCGGGGCTGGAGGCGCTGCGGGGCGCGACGCTGGAGGCGCACGACGCGCTCCTGACGCGGATCGAGACCGCGCGCACCCTCTCGGCCCGCCTCGACCGCGCGTGCGAGGACGCCGAGGCCGCCGCCGCCAAGGCCGAGTCCCGGGCGCGCCTGCTGGAGCGCGTCACCCCATCTCCCGCTTCGGCCGCCGCGCCCGTCCCCGCGGCCGCCCCTCCGCCGCTGCGCCTGGTGGAGCCTGCGCGTCCGGCTGACGACGACGCCTCCGCCGTTCTGCGCCTGATCGAGAGCGCGCGGGAGGAGGCCGGCGCCGGCGCTCCGCCACTCCCCACGGCCACGGCCACGGCCGTCGCGGAGGATCGGCTCGCGCGCTTCGTCGCCCGCCGCCGCGAGGCCCGCAGCGCATGAGGACGCCGCGCCTCCTGCCGCTCGCCGCCGTCGCCATCGGCGGCGTGCTGGCCGCCAAGGCGCTGGGCGCCGTGGACGGCCTGCCCGCGATGCTGGCTTCCGCCCAGGCCGCCGCCCCCGCGCCGCACGCCAAGCCCGCCGCGACGCCTGCGCCCGCCGCCAAACCGGGCGTCTCCCCGCTGCCCGCCGCCGCCAAGCCCGCCGCGTCCGCGCCCGGCGTCTGCGCCCCCACCGCCGCAGAGCTCGCCAAGGAGGCGGGCCTCTCGCCGGCCGAACTGCAGATGCTGCAGAGCCTGGGCGCCCGCCGGGGCCAGCTCGACGCGCGCGAGCAGGCCCTCGACGCCCAGGTGCAGCTCCTCAACGCCGCCAGCCTGAAGATCGACGCCAAGATCAAGGCGCTGAACGCCGCCAAGGCGCAGGTCGAGGCGCTCGTCGGCCAGGCCGACGTCAAGACCCAGGCCGAGGTCGACCGGCTGGTCGTGGTCTACGAGAAGATGAAGCCCAGGGACGCGGGCGCCATCTTCGCGGCGCTGGACGACCACGTGCGCGTGCCGGTGGCCGCCAAGATCGCCGCCGAGAAGCCCGCCATCCTCAGCGCCATCCTCGCCCAGATGGGCACGCCGGAGGCCAAGAAGCTCACCGAAAGCCTCGCCCACCGCTTCGACGCCGCCCGCGCCGCCGCCGAGGCCGCGCAGAACCCGGCGGCCAAGGCGGGGGGCAAGGTCGCCGAGGCCGGCGCCGCCCCGTCGAGCACCGACGCCAAGCCGATCCAGGTCGCCTCGGCCGACCCCGCCGCCGCGCCGGACTCGGGCGAGGCCAAGACCGCTCCCAAGTCGCCCCGCAAGGCTGCGCCGCACCGCGCCGCGTCGAAGCCCGCCAAGCCTGCCGAGAAGACGCCGGACGCCAAGCCGGCCGAGCCCTCGGCCGCCGCGAAGCCGATCGTCAAGGCTGACGCCAAGCCTGCGGACACGAAGCCGGCCGCCGAAGCGAAGCCGGCGTCTCCGGCGCCCTCCAAGGGGTAGAACGGCGCGCTACCCCGCTACGGCCTCCGAGGTCGTGCTCGCGGGCGTGGTCACCACCTCGACGTTGTCGCGCAGGAGGTAGAACAGCTCGTCCAGCGCCGCCTGGCGGGCGGCAGGCGCGCCCGCGGCCTTCAGATCTGCGATCCGGCGGGGCAGGTCCTGGCTCAAGCCTCGCAGGATGCACTTCAGGTCGCCGTCGGTCCCGCGCCTGGCCAGCTCCAGGTGGCCCCGCATGTCGAGCGCGGAGAGGGCGCCGGCCCTGGCCTCCAGCGCCGCCAGATCGTCCGCCCGCCACGTCCAGCCCCTCGCGACGCGCGCCCGCCAGCCTGCGACCTCGCCCTTGAGGCGCGAGGCGTCGGCGACGATCAAGGCGAACAGCGGCTCCTTCGCCAGCGCCCCTGCCGGCGGCGGGGCGGACGCGGCGGCGGGCGTCAGCCGCGGAGCGGCTTCGCTCGGGTTGTAGCCCGCGAGGTGGAGCGTCAGGGCCAGGGCGGCGGCGTCGCACGACATGAGGAAGCTCCGGACGGGCTTCGACCCTGCGACCGGATGGTCAAGGCTTGGTGAACGCGGCCGCAGAGCGCGGGGGCGGTTCCTTGCTCCGCTTGCCCCCATCCGCTAGGCGTCCGCGGCCCATGACCGCCGCCGCCCCGCCCGACTTCCGTCCTGAAGCGCGCGCTCCGCGCGGCTTCGCCGACCGCCGCGCGGGCGAGCTGAAGCGCCAGCGCGCGATCCTGGAGGCGGTCTCCAGGGTCTATGAGGCGCACGGGTTCGAGCCGCTTGAGACCTCGGCGTTCGAATACGCCGACGCGCTCGGCAAGTTCCTGCCCGACGCCGACCGCCCGAACGAGGGCGTGTTCGCGCTTCAGGACGACGACGAGCAGTGGATGGCGCTGCGCTACGACCTGACCGCGCCCTTGGCCCGCTTCGCCGCGCAGAACTGGGAGACGCTGCCCAAGCCCTACCGCCGCTACGCCTTCGGCACGGTCTGGCGCAACGAGAAGCCGGGCCCCGGCCGCTACCGCGAATTCGTCCAGTGCGACGCCGACACCGTGGGGAGCGCCCGCCCGGAGGCGGACGCCGAGATCATCGCGATGGCGGTGGCCGGGCTGGAGGCGACGGGGCTGCCGCGTGGGACGGCGGTCATCAAGATCAACAACAGGAAGCTGCTGAACGGCCTGCTCGCTTCGGTCGGCGTCGAGTCGGCAGGCCAGAAGCTAGCGGTGCTGCGCGCGGTGGACAAGCTGGACCGGCTGGGACCGGACGGCGTGCGGCTGCTGCTGGGCGAGGGGCGGCTGGACGAGAGCGGCGACTTCACCAAGGGCGCGGGGCTGAACGCCAAGGGCGTCGAGGCGGTCGTCGCCTTCGTCACCGGCGGCGCGGGCGGCGCGTCGCGGAGCGCGGTGCTCGACACGGTGGCCGACGTCATAGGCGGTTCGGAGGAGGGGGCGGCGGGGCTCGCCGAACTCTCCGGCATCGACGCGGCGCTGACCGCCATGGGCGTCGGCGCCGATCGGGCGCTGTTCGACCCCACCATCGTCCGGGGCCTCGAATACTACACGGGCGCAGTGTTCGAGGCGGACCTGCTGCTCGACACCAAGGACGAGCGCGGCCAGCCGATCCGCTTCGGCTCCGTCGGCGGAGGAGGGCGCTACGACGACCTCGTGGCGCGGTTCACCGGGCAGACGACGCCGGCGACCGGCTTCAGCTTCGGCGTCTCGCGCCTGTCGGCGGCGCTGCAGGCGGCGGGGCGGGCGGACGGCGCGGCGCGAGGCCCGGTGGTGGTGATCGTCTTCGACCGCGAGAGGATGGTCGACTACTTCGCCGTCGCCGCCGAACTGCGCGCCGCGGGCGTCGCAGCCGAGGTCTACCTCGGCGAGTCCGGCATGAAGGCGCAGATGAAATACGCCGATCGCCGCCTCTCGCCCGCCGTGGTGATGC
>CAZZZR010000065.1:0-6334 GCA_964658605.1 uncultured Caulobacter sp.
TGCCCCAGCCTCTGCTGGACCGCATGGAGGTGATCCGCATCGCCGGCTACACCGAGGACGAGAAGGTTGAGATCGCCAAGCGCCACGTCCTGCCCAAGGTGATGAAGGACAACGGGCTGAAGGAGGGTGAGCTGACGGTGCCCGACGCGGCGATCCGCGACCTGATCCGCTACTACACCCGCGAAGCGGGCGTGCGGAACCTGGAGCGGGAACTGGGCAAGCTGGCCCGCAAGGCCGTGCGCGACCTCTCCCGCGAGCAGCTGATCGCCATCACCATCGACGACGAGCGCTTGGCCAAGTACGCGGGCGTCAGGAAGTACCGCTACGGCGAGACCGACGAGGTCGACCAGAAGGGTATCGTCACGGGCTTGGCCTGGACCGAGTTCGGCGGCGACATCCTGACCATCGAGGCGGTGCGGATGCCGGGCAAGGGGCGGATGACCGTGACCGGCAACCTGAAGGACGTGATGAAGGAGTCGATCTCGGCCGCGCACAGCTACGTGCGGTCGCGCTCGCCGGCGTTCGGGATCAAGCCGACGGTGTTCGAGCGCACCGACGTCCACGTCCACGTGCCGGACGGCGCCACGCCCAAGGACGGGCCGAGCGCCGGCGCGGCCATGGCCACCGCCATCGTCTCGGTGCTGACGGGCGTGCCCATCCGCAAGGAGCTCGCCATGACCGGCGAGGTGACCCTGCGCGGCCGGGTGACGGCGATCGGCGGGCTGAAGGAGAAGCTGCTCGCCGCGCTCCGCTCGGGCGTGAAGACGGTGCTGATCCCGCAGGAGAACGAGAAGGACCTCGCCGAGGTGCCCGACAACGTGAAGTCGGAGCTGGAGATCATCCCCGTCTCGCACATGGACGAGGTGCTGAAGTGGGCGCTCACCGGCCCCCTCACGCCGGTGGACTGGACCGAGGAGGAGGACGCCGCCCGCGTCGCCGCCCACTCGGTCGAGGAGCCTCCGGCCGAGGGCGCCGTCGTCGCCCACTGACGGGCGGAGGGCTGCGGAGAAACGAGGCGGCGCGGGCGTCCGCGCCGCCTTTCTCTTTTGACCTGCTGCAATCGGGGGTCCAATAATCGTCTCCCTGTCGCGACGCAGGCCCGGGGGGCCGCAGAGTGATGTCGCAAGGGTTGGGAGACACCGATGACGAAAGCCGAACTGGTCCAGGCGATCGCCGACAAGGCCGGGCTCAACAAGAACCAAGCGAAGGACGCGCTGGAGGCGTTCATCGGAGCGGTCACCGACACGGTGAAAGGCGGCAAGGACGTGCGGATCGTCGGCTTCGGCAACTTCGTGCCCGTCGAGCGCGCCGCGGGCACCGCGCGCAACCCCCGCACCGGCGAGACGGTCGACCGCCCCGCCTCCAAGACCGTCCGCTTCCGTCCGGGCGAAGGCCTGAAGGGCGCGCTGAAGTAGTCCGCTCGGGCGGGCGGCAGGCCATCGCCGCCCGCGTCCGGAGCCGGTCGGGCGGCTAGCTCAGCGGTAGAGCGGCTCCTTTACACGGAGCGGGTCGGGGGTTCGATCCCCTCGCCGCCCACCATTCACGCGGGCGCGCGCATGGATGGCGCAGCCCGGCGATCCCAGTTCCCGAAGACCGGCGCGACGATCGCCACCGCCTCTTCGCTCTCTCGTCGGTCCGGGGTCTCGTCGGTGTTTCCGTAGCCGCGCATGTCGCCTCCGCGCAGGTCCTGCACCACGATCCCGTCGCGGCGGGAGACGAGGCCTACGTTGCGATAGAAGACCTCGTAGCGGGCTTCCGGCTGGGGCGGCAGCCAGCCGATCTGGCCGCGGACGGGGACGATCGACTCGTCGCGGCACAAGGCGCGGCCGCCGTAGCCCGGACAGTTGATCACCGTCTTCTCCTCCAGCGCCGCGAACTCGGCGGGGCTCGAGAACTCCCGGCGCATGATCCGGCCGCCGGCGGCGCGGAAGTCCTGCATGAGGGTGTGGCCGTAGTCGGCGACGTTGAAGATCATGCCGGGGGACGAGCGCACGTTCGGCGCGGCGAACCGCGTGGACCCCGGCGGCAGGGGAACGCTGTGGGGGACGATGTCGGCGATGCGGTCGCCGTACTCGGCGAAGTCCAGGTCCGGGCCGAGTGCGGGCGGTGGCGGGGGCGAGGGGTCCGGCCCGTCGCCGGAGACGAAGTAGCGGTCGATCCACTCCACCGGCTCGCCCGGCAGGCCGAGGTAGCGGCGGTGGGCCTTCCAGGCGGTGCGCGCCATCTCCTCCCAGCGGTCGGCGAAGCCGGGGGCGGCCCTGTCGGTCAGGGCGATGCGCGAGTCCGGCGTCCAGGTTCCGGTCGCCCGAGCCGAGCGCGTGGCCGGCAGGAGGTCTCGCGCGTAGATCGTGACCTGCGCGCCCGCCTCCTGCGCGGTGATCGCCGAGGTGAGCCCGATCGCGCCGCAGCCGATCACCGCCACGCGGCGGGGGGAGTCCGCCATCGCCAGCCGCACCGCCTGCGCCGCCGAGCCCCACGACAGCGACCAGCCGCTGCCGCCGTGCCCGTAGTTGTGGACCACCCGGGCGTCGCCGATGGTCTCGACCTCTAGCCGCGGCCCCGCCGCCCGGAAGGGGCGCAGGCAGACGGTGATGTCGAACAGCCGCTCGGCGCTTACCCGGATCGGGGCGGCGGGAACGAGGGCGGGCGACCCGGGCTCGAGGATCGTGGTGGCGCAGCCGCCGAAACCGAGGAGCGCCGGGGTCGCGAGCCCGGCGGAGGCGGCCAGCAGTCGGCGGCGGTCGAGGGTCATCGGGAGCGCTCCGGCCGATCTCCTAGCGCGAGCGCCTCCAGCCGGTCGACGACCACGTCGCCGCGGTCCTGCCCCTCCCGCCGGATTCTGTCGCCGAGCCCGACGGCTGCCTCGGCGAACTCCGGCTCGGCCAGCAGCCGCGCCACCGCCGACGCGATGTCCTCGACCTTCGCGTCCGGCTCCAGCCGCAGCCCCGCGCCCCGCGTGGTGATGCGGGCGGCGTTGTCGGCCTGATCGCGGCCCATGGGCAGGCACAGAAGCGGCACGCCGTGGAGGATCGGGCGGATGGCGGAGCCGTGGCCCGCGTGGGTGATCATGACGGCGACCTGGGCCATGACCGCGTCGTGGCTGGCGCTTTCGACCACCGCCACGTTCGGAGGCGCCGGGAAGTCGGCGACGGCGAGCTGCGGCCCCAGGGTGACGAGCCCGCGCACCGGCAGGGTCGCGAGCGCCGAGATCACGCGGCGGATCGCCGGCTCCTGCGCCTGGTAGAGCGTCGAGAAGGAAACGAGCGCCAGGGGGCGCGGGTCGTCGGCCGCCCACGGGCTTTCCCACGGCGCGGCCCAGGCGGGCACGCGGGCCTGCGGTCCGGCGTGGACGTAGGGCGCGGGGAGGGGGGCGAAGTCGAACGCCTCCGCCGCGGACACCAGGATCAGGCGGCCCGCGTCGATCTGGTCGAGGGTGTGCGCAAGGGGCGGCAGGCCCAGGCCGGCCCGGGCGGCGTTCAGCGGCGGCAGGTGGGCGTCGTAGGCGGCGTGGATCGCCTGCCGGATCAGGGCTTGGACCTGTCGCTCCATCTCGTCCGCGGGCGGGGCCAAGCCCGGGCCGAAGGGCGGTACGGCGTCCAGCGTCGGCAGCGGCCAGACGTTGGAGGTGAGGAGGGCGAGCGGCGCGCCTTTCGCCTCCGCTGCGACCATGGCGCCGAGCAGGAGCTCGTGGCTGACGACGATCGCGCCCGGCGTCTCGTCGATCACGGCGGCGAGGTCGGCGGCGTAGGCGGCGGCGGGTCCGCACATCAGGCGCTCGCACAGCCGGTTCAGGAGGTCGGCCGGGTCGGACGCCTCCCAGTCGCGGATCGGCTCGTTCGCCGGGGCCTTGTCCGGCCGGTTGGGCGCGGTGCGCCAGGGGGTGAAGGGCAGGCCGAAGCCCTCCGCCTCCCGCCGCGTAGCCTCGTCGCTGACGATGCGGATCGCGTGGCCCCGATCAGCCAGGCGGCGGGCGGCCCACAAGGCGGGGGTGACGTGGCCGCCGCCCTCCCAGGTCGCGAAGACGTATTCAGCCACCCAGCCTCCGTCGCGCGGGAGATGCGGCCACGACCAGGATAAGAGAGTGGCGCGAATGACGGGGCTCGAACCCGCGACCTCCGGCGTGACAGGCCGGCGCTCTAACCAACTGAGCTACATCCGCATCAAGCGCGGGAGTCCGGCCAAGGCCCGGCCGCCGCGAGAGGGGCGTGCATAGGGCGACCGCGAGGGGGCGTCAAGCGCGGTGCGGGCGCGCCCGAAAACGCCTCGCGGCCCTTTCGCCGCAGGGCTCCGCTGGGATAGAAGGCGGCGACTCCCATATGGGGGCCACCTCCCGCCGCCCTGCGATGGCCATGACCGCCTTCCTCCTCGACTACCTGCCGATCGTCATCTTCCTCGGCGTCGCGATCGTGCTCGGCCTGGCGTTCATCGTCATGGCCTGGATGTTCGCGCCCAAGCATCCGGACCCTGAGAAGATCTCGGCCTACGAGTGCGGCTTCAACGCGTTCGACGACGCGCGGATGAAGTTCGACGTGCGCTTCTACCTGGTATCGATCCTGTTCATCATCTTCGACCTGGAGGTGGCGTTCCTGTTTCCCTGGGGCGTCACGCTGATGAAGCTGCCGCACGGGACGGCGGTTTTCGCCTTCTGGTCGATGATGGTCTTCCTGGGCGTCCTGACGGTCGGCTTCATCTACGAATGGAAGAAGGGCGCGCTCGAATGGGAGTGACCTCGCCGACGCTGGTGCAGCCGGCCTCCGGCCTGACGTCCGGCGCGCTCGTGCCGGCGGGTTCGGCGGGGCGAGCGAGCGTGGAGGGTGACGACCCCCGCGTCCACGATCCGTTCCTGGACAAGCTGAACGGCGCGATGGTCGACAAGGGCTTCGTCACCGCCGCCCTGGACGACGTGATCACCTGGGCGCGCACGGGCTCGCTCATGTGGATGACCTTCGGCCTGGCCTGCTGCGCGGTCGAGATGATCCAGGCCTCCATGCCCCGCTACGACGCCGAGCGCTTCGGCATGGCCCCCCGCGCGAGCCCGCGGCAGAGCGACCTGATGATCGTCGCCGGCACCCTGACCAACAAGATGGCCCCGGCGCTGCGCAAGGTCTACGACCAGATGCCCGAGCCCCGCTACGTGCTCAGCATGGGAAGCTGCGCGAACGGGGGAGGGTACTACCACTACAGCTACAGCGTGGTGCGGGGCTGCGACCGCGTGGTGCCGGTCGACGTCTACGTGCCGGGCTGCCCGCCGACGGCGGAGGCGCTGATCTACGGCCTGCTGCAGTTGCAGAAGAAGATCCGCCGCACCGGGACGATCGCCCGATGAGCGAGGTCGCCGCTCCGGAGCAGGGCGTTTCGCTCACGGCCGCGCCGTCGGACGCCTTGGCGACGCTCGGCCACTCGCTGCTGGCGGACGGGGCCGGAGCCGCGGTCTCGGCGCACGTGGCGTACGGGGAGCTGACGATCGTGGCGCAGGCGTCGCGGATCGTGGAGCTGCTCACCACGCTCCGCGACAACGCGAACTATCGCTTCATCCAGCTCATCGACCTGTGCGGCGCCGACTACCCGGAGCGCGAGCGCCGCTTTGACGTCGTCTACCACCTGCTCTCGCTGAAGCTGAACGCGCGGGTGCGGGTCAAGGTGATGACCGATGAGGACACGCCGGTCCCGTCCGTCACCGACGTCTTCCCGAACGCCGACTGGTACGAGCGGGAGGCGTTCGACATGTACGGCGTCTTCTTCTCCGGCCACCCCGACCTGCGCCGCATCCTGACCGACTACGGCTTCCACGGGCACCCGCTCCGCAAGGACTTCCCGATGACGGGCTACGTGGAGGTCCGCTACGACGAGGCGCTGAAGCGGGTGGTCTACGAACCCGTCAAGCTGCAGCAGGAATTCCGCCAGTTCGACTTCCTCTCCCCCTGGGAGGGCGACCACACGAACAAGCCGGGCACGGGCTACAGCTACGTGCTCCCCGGCGACGAGAAGGGCGACACGCCGGACGTGAAGGCCGGGAAGGCCCCTTGATCGGGCTGGTCGCCACCTTCGCGCTGGAGGCGTCCTCGCTGCCGGCGCCCGGCACGGCGGCCTTCGCCGCCGCCTGCCTGGCCGCGGCGCAGAAGTCGCAGGCGATGCGCGGGCGCGACGGCGCGGACACCGAGGCCCAGCGCACCGACGAACTCGCCTCCGCCCATTGGACCGAGCGCCTCGCCGCCGAAGAGGCCGAGCCCAAGGCCCGCGCGGCGGACCTGAAGGCGGCGAAGGCCGAACTCGACGACAGCCTGGCGCAGATCGACGGCTACTATTCCGGCGTGCGGCTGGTGAATCTGCGCCA
>CAZZZR010000065.1:6434-10895 GCA_964658605.1 uncultured Caulobacter sp.
AAGCTGATGGAGGCGCGCACCTACCTCCAGAACATCCCGTACTTCGACCGCCTCGACTACGTGGCGCCGATGAACCAGGAGCACGCCTTCTGCCTGGCCATCGAGAAGCTGACCGGCGTCGACGTCCCTATCCGCGGCCAGCTGATCCGCACGCTGTACAACGAGATCGGCCGCATCCTCAGTCACCTGCTCAACACCACCAGCCAGGCGATGGACGTGGGCGCGCTCACCCCGCCGCTCTGGGGCTACGAGCAGCGCGAGAAGCTGATGATCTTCTACGAGCGGGCCTGCGGGGCGCGGCTGCACGCCAACTACTTCCGCCCCGGCGGCGTGCACCAGGACCTGCCGCCCGACCTGATCCAGGACATCGCCGACTGGTGCGAGGTGTTTCCCAAGACGCTGGACGACCTGGACGTGCTCGTCACCGGCAACCGCATCTTCAAGCAGCGCAACGTCGACATCGGCGTGGTGAAGAAGGAGGAGGCGCTGGCCCGCGGCTTCACCGGCGTGATGCTGCGCGGCTCGGACGTGGCGTGGGACCTGCGCAAGGCCCAGCCCTACGACTGCTACGCCGACATGGAGTTCGACGTTCCGGTCGGCAAGAACGGCGACTGCTACGACCGCTACCTCTGCCGCATGGAGGAGATGCGCCAGTCGGTGAAGATCATGCAGCAGTGCATCGAGCGGCTGAAGAAGACGCCGGGCCCGGTCCTGACCGCCGACGGCAAGGTGGCGCCGCCCCGGCGGGCGGAGATGAAGCGGTCTATGGAAGCCTTGATCCACCACTTCAAGCTCTACACCGAAGGCTTCCACACGCCTCCGGGCGAAGTCTACGCCGCCGTCGAGGCGCCCAAGGGCGAGTTCGGCGTCTACCTGGTCAGCGATGGCACCAACAAGCCGTACCGCTGCAAGATCAGGGCGCCGGGATACCCGCACCTGGCGGCGATGGACTGGATGAACCGCGGCCACATGCTGGCCGACGTGGCGGCGATCCTCGGCTCGCTGGACATCGTGTTCGGCGAGATCGACCGCTAGGGACCGCCTGTCGCGCCCTGGAGCGTCCGCAGGCGCTCCAGCACGTGGGCGCTGAACTTGTCGAACTGCTCGGCGCCCTTGCGGAAGCTGAGGTTGCCGGAGTGGGCGTTGTCCGCATAGGCGACCAGGTCCCCGGGAAGGGGCACCAGACCCTCGTCGTCCAGCGCGCCCGATGTCGCGCCGTTGAAGTCCAGCTCCCGCAGCACATTGTCGAGGATGCCGAAGGGTGCGCCGAACTGGGATTGCAGCGGCTGCAGGATCCTGGCCGTGTCGCGCCCGTCGTGCAGAACCGCGCCGTCGAAATCGAGCATCTTGCGCAGGCGCTCGCCCTCGATGGCGGCCCGGTTGAAGTCGTCGCAGACCTGCTGGTAGGCGGCCCGGCGCATGTGCCAGGCGCCCGCGTCCGCTCCTCTGACGGCCAGGACGCGGACCCTGCGTCGCGCCAGCCGGATGGCGAACATCGCCTTGAGGCTGTCGCCGTAGAGTTCCTGCAGCCTGATCACGATCGCCGCCCTTCGCGCCGCGTCCTCGCGCCGCGCTTGCCTTGCGGTCTCTCCCGCCCGGCGCGCGAGAGTGTAGGCCACGCCCGCCGCGCCCGCCGCCACGGTCGTCAGCAGGAAGGGCAGCACGACCTCGTAGGTGTGCTCGACCATCAGGAAGTCGGCGACCGTCGCCTTGTGCGCTTGGCCGAGCCCGTAGGCGTAGGCCGCATAGAGCGCGGCCGTGAGCCCGATCACCCCCAGGACGGCGAACGCGATGGCGTCGCCGTAGCGCCGGATCACCCCAAAGGTCATGGCCCGTTCCTCCGCTTCGCGCCGGTGAGCCTACGATCGCCGGTCTGCGGCTCCAAGCCAGCCTTGAGCCGGGCGCGTCGTCCGTCGTAAGAGGCGCGCATGAGCGTCCGCCGCCTCGCGCCCCCCGACCTGCAGCCCGCGTCCTTCGCCTTCACCCCGGAGACGATGGAGACCGCGCGGTGGTGGATCGCCAAGTATCCGGCCGGGCGCCAGCGTTCGGCGGTGATCCCGATCCTGTGGCTGGTGCAGAAGCAGGAGGGTTGGGTCAGCGAGCCCGCCATCCGCGCCACAGCCGAGCTCCTCGACATGGCGGTGATCCGAGTGCTGGAGGTCGCGACCTTCTACACCATGTTCCAGCTCGTGCCCGTCGGCAGCCGCGCGCTGATCCAGGTCTGCGGCACCACCCCCTGCATGCTGCGCGGCGCGAACGACCTGATGGCGCTGTGCAAGGACGTGATCGGCCCCAAGGACGAGCTCTCCAAGGACGGCCTCTTCACCTGGCAGGAGGTCGAGTGTCTGGGCGCCTGCTGCAACGCGCCGATGGCCCAGATCAACGACCTCTACTATGAGGACCTGACGCCGGACTCGCTGGCGCGGATCATCCAGGACTTCCGCGCGGGCGGCACGCCGAAGGCCGGGTCCTACGACGGGCGCGTGTCTTCCGAGCCCAAGGGCGCCATCAAGACGCTGCAGGACCCGACGCTCTACGACGGCTCGCGGGCGCAGAAGGTGACGATACCGAACCGGCCGGAACCGCAGCCGGAGGCGGCGGGAGCGCCGGCTTGAGCGCCTTTCCCTCCCACCGATCACCATCGCGCAGACGGCGATTCGCGAGCCGCCGGGGAGCAGCCGGTCTATCCTTGGCGCTGGGCCTCGCGCTCGTGCCCGGCGCAGCGCGCGCGGCGGATGGGTGGGTTGCGGTGCATGCGGTGGATCCCGTCACCGACGCGGTGCGCGACGGCGGGGTGTATGCGGTCGGCGGGGACAAGTTCCTCGCGATCTGCACGCACAACAAGGTCGGGCGGGACAGGTTCTGGATCTCGGTGCAGACCGACGCGGCCCTGGGCCGCCGCGGCGTGCGGTCCCTGACCTACCGCGTCGGCGAGGAGCCCGCGACCACCTCTCGCTGGGAGTACTGGCCGCGCGAAGCCATGCCCTCCTGGCCGCTCGAGGACGGCCACATCGTCCAGCGCCTCCTGACGGGCAAGGCCGAACGGCTGGTGCTGCGGCTCGCCACCTATGACGGCAAGCCGCACGACGTGGTCGTGCCGATCGACGACGCCGCTCGCGCGCTCCTGTCCAAGACCATGGCCGCGTGCGGCGTGAAGGTCCCCGCGTGAACCCCGAACCCGCCGCCTACACCGCCCAGCTTCGCCGCGTCGCCTGGCCGCTGCGTCTGGGAGGCTTGGCTCTGATCCTCTTGGGCGCCGTCGTGCTGATCGCCTGGAAGGCGGACGCGACGCTGCGGCCCCTGGGCTATGCGCTCCTGGGTCTGGGTTGGGGGCTGTTCGGCTACGCGGCGTGGGTGCGCCGACGCTGGGCCAAGGCGCATCCGTTCGAGGGGGAGGGGGCGTGACGCGCAATGGCGGCTCGCCCGCGTCCTACGACGAGGTCGTGCTGGGGCGCAGCAGCGTCCGGGGGTTTCGGCCGGACCCGGTGCCGCGCCGGCTCATCGAGGAGGTGATCGCCGTCGCCATGCGGGCGCCGTCGTCGCTGAACACCCAGCCCTGGCACTTCCACGTCGTCACGGGCGCGCCGCTTGATCGCATCCGCAGCGGCAACACCGAGCGCAACCTGGCCGGCGTGCCTGACTCGCGCGAGTTCCGGGGCCACGGCGAGTATGTCGGGGCACACCGCGAGCGGCAGATCGGCATCGCCAAGCAGCTGTTCGCCGCCATGGGGATCGAGCGGCACGACCAGGAGAAGCGCCGCGACTGGGTGCTGCGGGGCTTCCGCCAGTTCGACGCTCCCGTGTCCGTCGTGATCACCTACGATCGGTCGATCCACGGCGGCGACATCGCGCCCTTCGACTGCGGGGCGGTGACCAACGCGCTCGTCAATGCGGCCTGGTCGCGGGGGCTGGGCTGCGTGATCAACAGCCAGGGCATCATGCAGTCGCCGGTGGTGCGCGAGCACGCGAGGATCCCCGACGACCAGGTGATCATGATCTGCGTCGCCATGGGCTTCCCGGACGACAGCTTCCCCGCCAACGCGGTGGTCTCCACCCGAAAGCCGGTCGAGGAAGCCGCCGTGTTCATAGGCTTCGACGACTGAGGCCGATGGCCGAGTTGCAAGCCGTTCTCACTCGCCCGGCGCGCCCGCGTGGCGTATGCCGCAGCGCACGCTAAGCGGAGTTGTGACGCGTCCAATGGTCGGCATCCTCGAGGACAAGGACCGCATCTTCACCAACCTCTACGGCCTCCACGACTGGGGGCTGGAGGGGGCGAAGGCGCGCGGGTGCTGGAACGCCACCGCCGACATCCTGAGCTGCGGCCGGGCCTGGATCATCGACCAGATGAAGGCCAGCGGCATGCGCGGCCGGGGCGGGGCCGGGTTCAACACCGGGCTGAAGTGGTCCTTCATGCCCAAGGAGGTGAAGGACCGCCCGCACTACCTCGTGGTCAACGCCGAC
>CAZZZR010000066.1:0-10866 GCA_964658605.1 uncultured Caulobacter sp.
CGGCCTTCGCCGCGCCCGCCCCGCCGTCCGGGGCGCCAGCCCGTGGCCGGCGCAACCCGCTCGCGCCCGGCGCGCCCCCGCCGCCGCCCGAGCCCGAGCCGCCGCCGCGCCCCGCGCCGCGCCTGCCCACCAGCGACCAGGTGATGCTGCGCCTCTATCGCGGCGACCGCGACGCGCTGGTCCGCGACCTGGAGGCCTCGCTCGCCCGCCGCCGCGGCGCCCTGCGCGCGTGTGACGGGCGAGACACATCGGAACCGGCGAATGCGTGCGCCATTTCCTCCGGCATCGTCCACACGAAGGAGAGGAACCGATGACTCGGATGCACAAGCTCGCCGCGGGCGCGGCCCTGGCGCTGGCGACGGCGGGCGCCGCCTCGACCGCCTCGGCGGCGGTGGTCTGCAACGGCGCGGGGTACTGCTGGCACGTGCGCCACCCCTACGCCTACCGGCCGGAGTTCGGCGTGGTGGTGCACGAGGACGGCTGGCGCTGGGGTCCGAACGACCACTACCGCTGGCGTGAGCACGCGGGCCGCGGCTACTGGCGCGAGAACCGCTGGGTGCGCTTCTAAGGCGCGAGCCAGCGCGCGTCCGGCCTGGCGAGGGCGGCGGCGACGTCGCCCTCGCGCTTGTCCGGGCTCCGCGAGCGCGATCAAGGGCCTTGAGCGCGCGGCCGGGCCGCAGGCGCGCGACGATGTTCCACCGCCGGCGCGGCGCCGTCCACGCCCCTGCGCCAACGCTCCGCCGACGAGTCACAGCTTCGTCACAGGAACCGCGGGCGCCTGTGGATAACCGGGATTTACGCGGGCCGGGAAGGGGCGCAGCCTCAACTCATCGGGGCGGCGCAAGCGGCTCCGGGAGGACCGGACAGGGGCGACCAGCCCCCGCGGAGAGATCGGAGGCTTCATCGCCTCTCCATCGCCCCGCCGTCCAGGCCCGACGCCCGGTCGCTCCCGGCGGCTCCGCAAGGGGTCGACGGTCCCGCCGGGCGCAGGAGGGAGGGACGGTCGGTCCGCTCCTCCGGCGAAGGCCGCCTCGGTCCGAAAGGGCAGGGGAGGGCGCGGCGGAGGGTCAGGCCGGGCGCCCACCGCCTTCCGAGCCTCCGGGCCCGACGCGCGCGGTCACACGCGGGCGCGGGGTCCGGGGACAAGGAGAGAGGGGTCGCGGAAACCGTCCGCGACGCGGGGAAACCCGCGGCGTCGGGCGATCCGCCCCCCTCCTCCCCCGCTCGGAGACCGCCCGTAGCCCACCCTCCAGTTATCGCCCCCGCGTGCCGCCGCATCGCCCCGGGGACCCCCCTCCCGGGGCGGCGGCGTGCGTCTGCATGCGCCGAGGCTCAGCTTTTATGCGGCCTTGATGTCCTCGCCCCGGCGCGCCGGTCGATCCTTGAGGGCGTACGGGCCTAATCCGGCTCCGCTCGTAGGAGGGCGGAATGTCGGATCTGGTGTTCGTGGGCCTGGGCGCGGGGCTGTTCGCCCTCCTGGCCGGCTATCTCGTCGCGTTGCGGAGGGTCTGACGATGATCGTCGGACTCATCTACGCGGCGGCCGCTGTCGGGATCGCGGTCTACATGGTCTGGGCGCTGCTCGCGCCCGAGCGCTTCTGAGCGGGGCGCAGGACCATGACCTGGCAAGGCTGGGCGGAAATCGCCCTCACCATCGCGCTGACCGTGGGATGCTCCATCCCCCTCGGCGTCTATCTGGCGCGGGTGCTGCAGGGCGGAAAGACCTGGCTCGACCCCGTGCTGCGCCCGATCGAGCGCGGCTTCTACGCCGCCGCGGGCGTGAAGGAGGACAGCCAGCAGGGCTGGATGGCCTACGCCGGCGCGCTGCTGGCGTTCAGCGCGGCGGGCTTTCTCATCCTGTACGCGATCCTGCGGACGCAGAACTGGCTGCCTCTGAACCCGGCGGCCCTGCCGGCGCTTTCGCCCCACCTGGCGTTCAACACCGCCATCAGCTTCGTCACCAACACCAACTGGCAGAGCTACGGCGGGGAATCGACCATGTCGAACCTGTCGCAGATGGCCGGGTTGACGGTGCAGAACTTCGCCTCCGCCGCCGCGGGCCTCGCCGTGGTCGGCGCGGTCGGGCGGGCGTTCGCGGCGCACCGGGGCGAGGGCCTCGGCAACTTCTGGCGCGACCTGACGCGCCTCACCCTCTACCTGCTCCTGCCGCTGTCGATCGTCATGGCGATCGCGCTGGTGGCCCAGGGCGTGCCGCAGACGCTGGCCATGCACGTGGACGCCGTCACGATGGAGGGCGCCAAGCAGACGATCGCGGTCGGCCCCGTCGCCAGCCAGGAGGCGATCAAGCAGATCGGCACCAACGGCGGGGGCTTCTTCAACGCCAACTCCGCCCACCCGTTCGAGAACCCGACGCCGCTCACCAACTTCATCGCCATGGTGGCGATGAACGCGCTGGGCTTCGCCTGCGTCGTCGCCTTCGGAATCATCGCCGGCGCGAAGAAGGAGGCCAACGCGCTCCTGGCCGTGATGGTCATCCTGCTCGTGGGCGCCGCGTCCGCCATCTACGTCGCTGAAACCCAGCCGGTGCCCGCGCTGCAGCACGCTCTGCACGTGACGCCGATCCCGAACATGGAGGGCAAGGAGGTCCGCTTCGGCGCCGCCGCCTCCGCCGTGTTCAGCGCCATGACCACGGGCGCCAGCTGCGGCGCGGTCAACGCCATGCACGAGAGCTACACGCCACTCGGCGGCGGGGTGGCGCTGTTCATGATCCAGCTGGGCGAGATCCTGCCGGGCGGCGTGGGCTCGGGCCTCTACGGCATCGTGGTGATGGCGCTGTTCAGCGTGTTCATCGCCGGGCTGATGGTCGGTCGCACCCCCGAGTACCTCGGCAAGAAGGTTGAGGCGCGGGAGGTGAAGCTGGCGCTGCTGGCGGTGCTGATCCTGCCGCTCTGCATCCTGGGCTTCACGGCGGTCACCGCGGTGCTGCCCGAGGCTCTGAAGGGGCTGGAGGCGCCGGGCGGGACGCCGCACGGGCTGAGCGAGATCCTCTACGCCTACTCCTCGGCGGCGGGGAACAACGGCTCGGCCTTCGCGGGCCTGACCGCCAACGCGCCCTGGTGGGACGCGACCCTCGGGATCACCATGGCGCTGGGCCGGTTCGCCTACCTCGTGCCGGTGCTGGCCATTGCGGGCGCGATCGCCGCCAAGCCGAAGCTCGCGCCCACCGCCGGCACGCTTCCCACCCACGACGGACTGTTCGTCGGCCTCCTGATCGGGGTGATCCTGATCCTGGGCGGCCTGCAGTTCTTCCCCGCGCTCGCGCTCGGGCCGCTGGTCGAGCACTTCCAGATGCTCTCCTCCGTCGCCCGCTGACCCTCAAGAGATAGGCAAAACAGATGGCTTCCGCTGTCTCCGCCCAGGGATCGCAAGGCGCGATCCTGGGGCGCGCCGGGCGCGACGCGCTCGGCAAGCTCGACCCCCGCAAGCTGACGGGCAACCCGGTGATCCTGGCCACCGAGGTGGTCGCGGTGCTCGCCACCCTCTCGGCCGGGGTGGCGATCGCCACCCACACCGGGGCCGGATTTGCGATCCAGATCGCGTTGTGGCTCTGGGCGACCGTGCTCTTCGCCAACTTCGCCGAGAGCGTCGCCGAAGGCCGGGGCAAGGCTGCCGCCGACGCGCTCCGCGCCGCCCGCGTCGACACCAAGGCCAAGCTGATCGTCGATCCCAAGACCGGGACCACCGTCCCCACCCCCGCGAGCAAGCTCGCCGTCGGCGACCTGATCCTCGTCGAGGCGGGCGACATGATCCCGGCCGACGGCGAGATCGTGGAGGGCGTCGCGTCGGTCAACGAGGCGGCCATCACCGGCGAGAGCGCGCCCGTGATCCGCGAGTCCGGCGGCGACCGCTCGGCCGTCACCGGCGGCACGACCGTGGTCTCGGACTGGCTGAAGGTGAAGGTCACGGCGGCGGAGGGCTCGTCCTTTCTCGACCGCATGATCGCGATGGTCGAGGGCGCCGACCGTAGGAAGACGCCCAACGAGATCGCGCTCGCCGTGCTGCTGGCGGGCCTGACGCTGATCTTCCTGATCGCCGTCGTGGCGCTGGTCGGGATGGGCAGGTTCTCTGGCGTGACGCTCGACCCGCTGGTGCTCGGCGCCCTGTTCATCTGCCTGATCCCCACCACCATCGGCGGGCTGCTGTCGGCCGTCGGCATCGCGGGCATGGACCGGCTGCTCAAGTTCAACGTGCTGGCCACCAGCGGCCGCGCGGTCGAGGCGGCGGGCGACTGCGACACGCTGCTGCTCGACAAGACCGGCACCATCACCTTCGGCAACCGCATGGCCACCGAGGTCGTGCCCGCCCCCGGCCTGCCCGCCGAGGTCGCCCTGCGCGCCGCCCTGATGGCGAGCCTGGCCGACGAGACGCCCGAGGGCCGCTCGATCGTGGACCTGGCCCGCGAGAAGGGCGTCACCGGCGACATGCCCGCCAACGCCACGCCCATCCCCTTCAGCGCCACGACGCGCCAGTCGGGACTGGAGGCGGGCGGCAAGGCTTGGCGCAAGGGCGCGGTGGACGCGGTGCTGGCGAGCCTCGGTCTCGCCCGCGACGCCATGCCCGCCGAGCTGGCGCAGGCGGTGGACCGCGTCGCCCGCTCGGGCGGCACGCCCCTGGCCGTCACCGAGGACGGCCGCCTCGTCGGCGTCATCCACCTGAAGGACGTGGTGAAGCCCAACGTGAAGGCGCGCTTCGCGGACCTGCGCCGCATGGGCATCCGCACGGTGATGATCACCGGCGACAACCCCGTCACCGCCGCCGCCATCGCCTCGGAAGCCGGGGTGGACGACTTCCTCTCGGAGGCGACGCCTGAGGACAAGTTGCGCCTGATCCGAGACGAGCAGGCCAAGGGACGGCTCGTCGCCATGTGCGGCGACGGCGCCAACGACGCTCCCGCGCTCGCCCAGGCCGACGTCGGCGTGGCGATGCAGACCGGCGCCCAGGCCGCCCGCGAGGCCGGCAACATGGTCGATCTCGACAGCGACCCGACCAAGGTCATCGAGATCGTGGAGACCGGCAAGCAGCTCCTCATCACCCGGGGCGCCCTGACCACCTTCTCGATCGCCAACGACGTGGCCAAGTATTTCGCCATCATCCCGGCGATCTTCGTGGTCGGCCTGCCGGCGCTCGGCGCGCTGAACGTCATGCGGCTGTCCAGTCCGCAGAGCGCGATCCTGTCGGCGGTGATCTTCAACGCGCTCGTGATCGTGGCGCTGATCCCGCTGGCGCTGCGGGGGGTGAAGTATCGCGCGGTGGGCGCTGGCCAGCTCCTGGGGCGCAACCTCCTGATCTACGGCCTGGGCGGCGTGATCGCGCCCTTCATCGGCATCAAGGCGATCGACGTGGTCGTCTCCGCCCTGCACCTCGCCTGAGGACACCACCCCGATGCTCACCCACATCCGTCCCGCCCTGGTGATGATGGCGCTGCTGACGCTACTGACCGGCGTGCTCTATCCGCTGGCCGTCACCGGGATCGCGCAGCTCCTGCCCGGGCCGGCCAAAGGATCGCTCCTGACCGACGCGAGCGGCAAGGTGGTCGGCTCCGCGCTGATCGCCCAGGGCTTCGCCAGGCCGGAGTATCTGCACCCACGTCCGTCCGCGGCGGGGAACGGCTACGACCCGACCAGCTCGGGCGGCTCGAACTACGGCCCGCTCGACCCCAAGCTCGCCGACCGGGTGAAGGGCGACGCGGGCAAGCTCGCCAAGGAGAGCCCCGGCGCAGTGATCCCGAACGACGCCGTGACCGCGTCCGGCTCGGGCCTCGACCCCGACGTCTCGCCCGAGAACGCCGCCCTGCAGGCGCCCCGCATCGCCGCCGCTCGCAAGGCGCCGCTGGCCGACGTCCAAGCCGTGATCGCGGGGGAGACGCGGGGACGGACTCTCGCCATCCTGGGCGAGCCGCGTGTGAACGTGCTCCTCGTCAACCGTGCGCTGGATGCGCGCTTCCCCGTCCGGAGATGACCCGCTTGTTCCGCCTCGTCCGCCTTCCGATCCTCGCCCTCGCCCTGGCCGCCGCGCCCTTGGCGGTCCACGCCCAGGCTCAAACCCAGACCCAGGACCAGGGGGCGGACGCCTCGTCCGGCGGCGGCGACGCCATCTGCACCGACCGGCCGACCAAGGTGTTCTCGACCTGCACCGCGCCCGCAGGCCACCTGCAGCTGGAGACCGACCTCTTCAACGGCACGTTCCAGCACGAGGGCGGCGTCACCACCGACACCTACTACGCCACCAACCCCACGCTGAAGTACGGCGTGACCGACAAGCTCGACCTCGAGGTCAACATCGCGCCCTACGAGGTCGTGCGCACCCACGACAGGAGCGGCGACGACAGCACCATCGGCGGCATCGGCGACCTCTACCTGCGCGCCAAGTACGCCGCCTACGCCACCAAGGACGGCAAGTTCACCTTCAGCATCATCCCCTACGTGAAGGCGCCGGTCGCGCGCGAGGGGATCGGCAACGGCGAGGTCGAGGGCGGCTCGGCCTTCGCCGCCAGCTACAAGCTGACCGACAAGTGGACGGTCTCGATCGCGCCTGAGGTCGACGCCTACGCCGACAGCGACGGTTCCGGCCGGCACCTGAACCACATCGAGGTGCTGAACTTCGGCTACAGCCTGCCCGCCAACGTCACGGTCTCGGGCGAGGTGTGGGGCGACTGGAACTACGACCCGTCCGGCACGGTGCGCCAGTACTCCGCCGACGTCGCCGTGGCCTGGCAGATGCGCAAGGACCTGCAGCTCGACGGCGGCCTGAACTTCGGCCTCAACCACGAAACGCCCGGCGTGCAGGGCTACGTCGGCGTCTCGCAGAGGTTCTAGCGGATGAGGGAGCAAGCGGCCGCTTGGGCGTAGGCAGCGAACACCAGCGACCCGATCCGGACGCCCTCCTCGCCCACGCCAAGCGGGCGGAGCGGGGGCGTCTTCGCGTCTACCTCGGCATGTCGCCGGGGGTCGGCAAGACCTACGAGATGCTCGAAACCGCGGCTCGCCGAAAGGCCGAGGGCTGCGACGTCGTCATAGGCCTGGTCGAGACGCACGGCCGGCGCGAGACCGAGGCGCTGGTCGAGGGGCTCGAGGTGCTGCCCCGCATCCCCGTCGAACACCGGGGCCGCATGCTGATGGAGTTCGATCTCGACGCGGCGCTGGCGCGCAGGCCCGCGCTGATCCTGGTCGACGAATACGCCCACACCAACGCCCCGGGCGCCCGCCATCCCAAGCGCTGGCAGGACGTGGAGGAGCTGCTGGCGGCGGGCATCGACGTCTGGACGACGCTGAACGTCCAGCACCTCGAGAGCCTCGTGGACGTGGTGTGGAAGATCACCGGCGTGCGCGTGCGCGAGACGGTGCCCGACCAGGCGCTGACCGAGGCCGACCAGATCCGCGTGGTCGACATCACGCCGGAGGAACTGCGCGCCCGGCTGGAGTCCGGCAAGGTCTACGTGCCGGAGACCGCCCGGCTGGCCGGCGACCGCTTCTTCAAGCTGGAGAACCTCACCGCCCTGCGCGAACTCGCGCTGCGCCGCGCCGCCCAGACGGTGGACGACCACCTGAACGCCGCCATGAAGCGCGGCGGCATCGAGGGCCCGTGGGCCGCGGGCGAGCGCATCCTGGTGCTGATCGCGGGCGACCCGATGGCGCCGGCGCTCGTGCGCGCGGGCCGCCGCCTCGCCGACCTGATGGGCGACGCGCCCTGGACGGTGACGACGGTGGAGCTCTCCAACCGCGCGCCGATCACCCCCGACCGCGGCCGCCGCATCGCCGAGGCGTTCAAGCTGGCGGAGCAGCTGAACGGCTCCACGCTCGTGCTGACGGGCGAGGACCTGCCGGGCGTGATCCTGGACTACGCCCGGCGCAACAACGTCACCCAGATCGTGCTGGGCAAGCCGCCGCCCCGGCGGCTGACGCGGCTCCTCGGCCGCGACCTCGCGCAGGCGCTGCTCGACCGCTCCGGCGGCGCGGCGGTGCACTTTGTCACCGAGGCCGCGCCCGAGCCCACCGCCGCCGCCAAGGTCAAGGCCGCCCTGACGCGCCAGCCGGGCGCATGGACCGACTACCTCACCGCCGGCCTCCTCACCGCCGCCGCGACGGGGGTCAGCTTCCTGCTCGACCGGGCGTCGGCCAGCGCCGATCTCGGGATGATCTACCTCGCCGCGGTGCTGGTGACGGGTCTGCTCGGCGGCCTGCGACCGGCGCTGGTCTCGGCGGCCCTGGCGGTCCTGATCTACAACTTCCTGTTCCTGGAGCCGCGGTTCAGCTTCGTGATCGGCCGCCCGGCCGACCTGCTCACCTTCGCCATCTTCTTCGGGGCGGCGGGCGTCACCGGCTGGCTGTCCGGCCGGGTCCGCGACGAGGGTCGGCTGAGCGCGAGGCGGGCCGCCGCGGTCGCAGCCCTCCTGGCCGCCAGCCGCCGCCTCTCAGGCGCGGCGACCCGGTCCGAGGCGGCGCAGGCGCTGGCCGAGCAGGCGTCGGCGGCGGCGGGCGGCCAGGCGCTTGTGCTCCTGCCCAAGGCCGGCGAGATCGCCATCGCCGCGGGCGCGCCCGACACCGCCGTCCTCTCCACCGCCGAGACCGCCGCCGCGCGCTGGGCATGGGAGAAGGGCGAGCCCGCAGGCAAGGGCACCGGCACCCTGCCGCAGATCGCCTGGACGTTCCATCCGCTTGAGGGCGTGCGCGGCGTCTCGGGCGTCGCGGGCGTGTCGGCCACCCACGTCGCGCCGGAGGACGAGCGGCTGCTCGCCGCCCTCCTCGACCAGGGCGCCGTGGCGCTGGAGCGGGCCGACCTCGCCGCCGCCCAGGCGCGGGACGCCGCCGCCCGCCGTTCCGACCGGCTGCGCGGGGCGCTGCTCAACTCCATCAGCCACGACCTGCGCACGCCGCTGGCGACCGTGATGGGGTCGGCCTCCACCCTGATCGAGCTGGGCGACGCGCTCTCGGGCGAGACGCGGGCCGACCTCCTGCTCTCGATCCGCGAGGAGGCCGAGCGGCTGAACCGCTACGTCGGCGACCTGCTGGACATGACGCGGCTGGAGGGCGACGCGCTCAAGCCTCGCCGCGAGCTCACCGACGTGCGCGACGTGCTGGGCGCCGCCATCGGCAGGGTCGAGCGGCGGCTGGGCGGCCGCGCCCTGCACCGCGACTTCCCGCCCGACCTGTCGCTGGTGGAGCTCGACCCGGCGCTGCTGGAGCAGGCCGTGGTCAACATCCTGGAGAACGCCGTCGCCTACAGCCCCGACGACGCGCCCATCGAGGTCGCCGCCTACGAGGACAGGTCCAACGTGGTCCTCTCCATCGAGGACGAAGGCAAAGGCATCCCGACGCAGGAGCTGGAGCGGGTGTTCGACCGATTCCGCCGGGTGGACGGCGCCAGCGACCTGTCCCGCGGGGACCGCACCAAGGGCGTGGGCCTGGGCCTGTCGATCTCCAAGGGCTTCGTGGAGGCCATGGGCGGCCGGATCGCGGCGGCCAGCCCCATCCACGGCGCGCCCGACGGCACGTTCCGCGGCACCCGCATCCTGATCAGCCTGCCCAAGGCGGCGCCCCCGCCCCCCGCGCCGGAGTAGGGTGCCCCATGGACGTCCGCCCCCGCGTGCTCGTGATCGACGACGAGCCCCAGATCCACCGCTTCATCGGCCCCGCGCTCGACGCCGCGGGCTTCGTCCCCGTCCGCGCGGAGACCGGGGAGGAGGGCCTGCGAGAGCTCGCCACCCGGCCGCCGGACGCGCTCGTCCTCGACCTCGGCCTGCCCGACATGGACGGCAAGGTGGTGCTGGAGCGGGCGCGGAGTTTCTTCGAAGGCCCGATCATCATCCTGTCGGCCCGCGACCGGGGCCTGGACAAGATCGAGGCGCTGGACCTCGGCGCCGACGACTATGTGCAGAAGCCCTTCGACGTCGGCGAATTCCTCGCGCGCCTGCGGGCCGCGCTGCGCAACAAGGTGTCGCGCACCGGCTCAGCGCCCGTGGTGACGGCCGGGGAGCTGGAGATCGACCTCGTGCGCCACCGGGTGAGGCGCGCGGGCGAGGAGGTGAAGCTGTCGCCGCGCGAGTACGACCTCCTGGCGCAGCTGGTGTCGGGCGCCGGGCGGGTGCTGACCCATCGCCAGCTCCTGGCCGCGGTCTGGGGACCGGGCAACTCGGACGACGTGCAGTACCTGCGCGTCTACGTCCAGCACCTGCGCCAGAAGCTGGAGCCCGACCCGGCGGCGCCCCGGCACATCGAGACGGTCTCGGGCGTGGGCTACCGCTTTTCGGCGTGATGCGGCGTCAGGCCGCCGCGCGCGCGGGCGTTGGCGTGGCGGTCGTCGCCTCGGCGGGCTCGTCGGAGACGAAGCGGACCGCGCCGCCCGCCTTCATGGCCAGCGTCCGAAGCTCGGGCGGCGCCTCGTCGGGCGAGTCGCCGATGAATTCGACCAGCGCCTTGGCGATGGCCAGGAGGCGCGGCGCGCTGGCGATCAGGCGCGCCTGGCGCTCGATCTTGTGCGGGTCGCGGTCGTACTCCGAGCCCGGCACGCGCCAGCCGCCCCAGTCGGCGGGATCGGTGACGACCACGGGGAAGGTGCCGGGGTGCGGGTGGCGGGCGCAATCCTCGGGCGTCTGCCACTTGTTGCGGGCGCGCAGCAGCCGCCAGGCGCCGTCCCCGCCGGCGATCTCGACGACCTGCTCGGCGCGCAGCTCGCTGGCGGCGAATTCGCGGCCCAGGCCCACGTCGTAGGTGATCTTGACGGGTTCGTCGAAGCCCTTGGTCCAGACGGGGATCAGCTTCTCGACCGTGGCCCAGGCCCCCACCGAGTCGACCCACACCCGCTGGTGCCTGTGGAACTGCGCCTTGGCCATGTCCGCCCCGTGTCACGA
>CAZZZR010000067.1:0-10841 GCA_964658605.1 uncultured Caulobacter sp.
GGTGTTGATCTTCGGCGTCGCGGCATCGGAAGCGGCGATATCAGGACCGGTCGCGTTCGGAACGCCGTTCTCGATCCTGTGCGCGCTGTCGCTGGTCAGTTTTGTCATCGGGCCGTTCGCGGCGGCCGCCAGCCTGCGAAGCGCCGCCTAGGCGTCCAGAGTCGTGAGGGGCGCCGTCGCCGTGAACGGCTCCGCCAGCGCCGTGCGGCGGTAGATCAGCGCTTCGGCCACGTGCACCCGGCGCACGCCGTCGGCCCCGTCGAGGTCGGCGATGGTGCGCGCCAGCCGCAGCGTGCGCGTCCAGCCCCGCGCCGTCAGCCCGTGCGCCTGCGCCGCCTTCGACAGAAGCGCCGCCCCGGGCGCGTCGGGCGTCGCCACCGCCTCCAGCGCCGCGCCCTCGATCCGGGCGTTGAGCGCGGCGCAGGGGTGGCCGGTCTCGACAGCGCGCCCCTCCTGCGCCTCGCGCGCGGCAGCGACGCGGGCGGCGGCCTCGGCCGTGCCCTCGGCGGGCGGCGGGAGCGCCAGGTCGGCGGCGGTGACGGGCGGCACCTCCACCTGCAGGTCGATCCGGTCGAGCAGGGGGCCGGAGATGCGGTTCTGGTAGTCGCGCTGGCAGCGCGGCGCCTTGCCGCACGCGCCCCGCCCCGCGCCTCCATGCCCGCAGCGGCAGGGGTTCATGGCCGCCACCAGCTGCACGCGGGCGGGATAGCGGACGTGGGCGTTGGCGCGGGCCACGATCACCTCGCCCGTCTCGAGCGGCTGGCGCAGGCTGTCGAGCACCTGCGGCGAGAACTCCGGCAGCTCGTCGAGGAACAGCACGCCGTTGTGCGCCAGGCTCACCTCCCCCGGCTTGGCGCGCATCCCGCCCCCCACCAGCGCGGCCATGGAGGCGGAGTGGTGCGGGGCGCGGAACGGCCGGTCGCGGGTCAGCGCGCCCTTGGCGATCATCCCCGCCACCGACCAGACCATGGAGGTCTCCAGCAGCTCCTTGGCCGAGAGCTTGGGCAAAAGCCCCGGCAACCGCTGCGCCAGCATCGACTTGCCCGATCCGGGCGGCCCGACGAACAGCAGGTTGTGGCCGCCCGCCGCGGCGATCTCCAGCGCACGCTTGGCGCCTTCCTGTCCCTTCACCGCGCGCAGGTCGGGGCCGGGCGGCGCCTCCACCACGGCGCCGGGGACGGGCGCGCCCAGCACCTGCGTGCCGCGGAAATGGTTCACCAGCGCGATCAGCGAGCGCGGCGCGATCACCCGCACCTCGCCCGCCCAGGCGGCCTCGGCCCCGCCGTCCTCGGGACAGATCAGGCCGAGCCCGTGGGCGGAGGCCGCCATCGCGGCGGGCAGCACGCCGGCGGTCGGCGCGATGCGCCCGTCGAGCCCCAGTTCGCCCACCGCCATCCAGCCTTCCAGCACGTCGGGAGGGATCACGCCCATGAAGGCCATCACCGCCAGCGCGATCGGCAGGTCGTAGTGGCTGCCCTCCTTCGGCAGGTCGGCCGGGGCGAGGTTCACCACCAGCCGCTTTCCGGGCATCGCCAACCCGAGCGCGGAGAAGGCGGCCCGGACCCGCTCGCGACTCTCGGCGACCGCCTTGTCCCCCAGGCCCACGACGTTGAACGTCACCTGGCCGGGGGTGGTCTGCACCTCGACGTCGACGCGGCGCGCCTCGACGCCCTCGAACGCGACCGTCGATACGCGCGCCGCCATCCGCCCCTCCCGTCAGCCGTCCACAGGCTCACACGGAAAAGCGGAACCCGTCAAGAACAGGAGCAGAACATACATGGAAGAACAGACAGAAAATCATGGTTAACGCCGCTCTGACACGTGCGCACTCCTGGCCTCAGCCCTCCAGGTCGTCGTCCAGCCGCAGGTCGGCGCGACGCAGGATGGCGCGGACGCGGTAGTCCTGCGTCTCGCTCGCCCATAGGAGCGCGGCCCCGACCAGGAGGCCCGCGGCCGCGGCCACCGCGATCGGCGCCCAGGCGGGAACGTCGGCGGACGGCCTGCGGCCCTCGTAGCCCCATCCCTCCAGCTCGCGCACGCGGCGCTTCACGCCCCCCCGCGCCTTGCCGAACACCCGTTGCGCATCTTCAAGCGTCATCGCCATGAGGGCAGTCTCTCTCGCTCCGTTCGGGGCTTCAACCCCGCTCGGAGGGCGCCGTTCCGAGCGGCCGCGCTGGCGGAGGCGCGGGCGACGGCATAGACAGCCCCGCAACGAACGAGACCGGGAGATCGTCATGCGCACCTTGAGCCACTTCGTGAACGGCTCGGCCCTCGCAGGGGCGGCGGAGGAGAACGGCGGCCGCTTCGCCGACATCTTCGACCCGAACACGGGGCAGGTTCAGGCGCGGGTTCCGCTGGCGACGGCCGCGGAGCTGGACGCCACGGTCGGCCACGCGGTGCGGGCGCAGCAGAGCTGGGCGCTGGTCAACCCGCAGCGCCGAGCGCGGGTGATGTTCGAGTTCAAGCGCCTGGTCGAGGCCCACATGCAGGAGCTGGCCGAGTTGCTGAGCTCCGAGCACGGCAAGGTGACAGCCGACTCCAAGGGCGACGTGCAGCGCGGCCTGGAGGTGATCGAGTTCGCCTGCGGCATCCCGCACGCGCTGAAGGGCGAGTACACCGAGGGGGCCGGCCCAGGGATCGACGTCTATTCCATGCGCCAGCCGCTCGGCGTCTGCGCCGGGATCACCCCGTTCAACTTCCCCGCCATGATCCCGATGTGGATGTTCGGCGTGTCCGTCGCCTGCGGCAACAGCTTCATCCTCAAGCCCAGCGAGCGCGACCCCTCGGTGCCCGTGCGGCTGGCGGAGCTGATGATGGAGGCGGGCGCGCCGGCGGGCGTGCTGAACGTGGTGCACGGCGACAAGGCGGTGGTGGACGCGATCCTCGACCACCCCGACATCAAGGCGGTGAGCTTCGTCGGCTCCAGCGACATCGCCAACTACGTCTATGAGCGCGGCGCGCGGAACGGCAAGCGCGTGCAGGCCATGGGCGGGGCCAAGAACCACGGCGTGGTGCTGCCCGACGCCGACATGGACCAGGTCGTGAAGGACCTCTCGGGCGCCGCCTTCGGCTCGGCGGGGGAGCGGTGCATGGCGCTCCCGGTGGTGGTGCCAGTGGGCGCCAAGACCGCCGACACCCTGCGCGAGCGCATCGTCGCGGAGATGGAGACGCTGAAGGTCGGCGTCTCGAAGGACAAGGACGCCCACTACGGCCCCGTCGTCACCGCCGCCCACAAGGCGCGGATCGAGGGCTACATCCAGATGGGCGTGGACGAGGGCGCCGAGCTCGTGGTCGACGGCCGCGGCTTCGCCCTCCAGGGCCATGAGGACGGCTTCTTCGTCGGCCCCACCTTCTTCGACCACGTGAAGCCCGCCATGCGCGCCTACCAGGAGGAGATCTTCGGGCCGGTGCTGCAGATGGTGCGCGCCGAGAGCTTCGAGGAGGCGCTGGCGCTCCCCTCCCGGCACCAGTACGGCAACGGCGTCGCGATCTTCACCAACGACGGCCGCGCCGCCCGCGACTTCGCCGCGCGGGTGAACGTGGGCATGGTCGGCATCAACGTGCCGATCCCCGTGCCGGTCGCCTACCACACCTTCGGCGGCTGGAAGCGCTCGGCCTTCGGCGACACCAACCAGCACGGCATGGAGGGCGTGAAGTTCTGGACCAAGGTCAAGACCGTCACCGCCCGCTGGCCCGAGAGCCGGCTGGAGGGCGACCACGTGGACTCAAGCTTCGTCATTCCCACGATGCGGTGAGGCGATGAGCGAGCGGCGCACGCGGCGGGCGCAGCGGCCGGGCGTCTACGCGGCGCTGGTCGCGCTCGCGGCGCTGCTGGCGGCGGCGGGGGTGGCGGGGACATGGATGCTGTCGCGGTGAGCCTCGCTCCGCCGCTGGCGCACCCTGGCCTTCAAGAGGTTAAGGGCGGATACGTCCACGACTTCAGGAGCTTGGCTCGTGAAGCACGCTCGTCAAGGCCGCCCCCGCGCGTAGATCGCGTCTATCGCCCGCGCCTGCGCCACCGCGTCCTTCCCGCCCGTGAGCGGCTCGGCGCGCCCCGTCATCACCCGCATCACGTGCTCCAGCTGCGCGGCGTAAGTCGTCGCGCCCGCCGTCGACAGCGCCTCTCGCTCGCCGGTCTCGCCGTCGATCACCGCCAGCGTCGCCTCCGGCCGGTGCGGCGCGACGAAGGTCGAGAACTCCAGCCGCCCCCGCTCGCCCGTGATCGTCAGCGCGTCGTGCCGGGCGGCGGGGCGCATATCGCAGGCGATCGTAGCCTCCACATCGCCGAAGCGCAGGCGCGCGCGGGTCGCGGCGTCGACGCCCTGCTCGATGTCGCACTCGGCGGCGAGCACCTGCGGCTCGTCCCCCAACAGGGTGCGAAGGGCGTGCAAGGCGTAGCAGCCGAGGTCCATCAGCGCGCCGCCGCCCAGCGCCCGCACCCAGCGCAGCTCGCCGTCACGCTTGGCGATATGGGCGTCGAACGCCGCGCCGGCGCTGACGATGGCCCCGAGCCGCCCCTCAGCCAGCACCGCCTGCGCCCGGGCGAAGGCGTCGTGGAACCTGTAATGGAAGGCCTCCAGCAGCGGTTTCCCGGCGCGCTGGGCCGCGTCGACCATCGTCTGCGCCTCGTCGCCGGTCATGGCGAACGGCTTTTCGACCAGGACGCCCTTGCCGGCCTCCAGCGCCCGGCGGGTCCAGTCCAGGTGCTCCGACGGCGGCAGCGCGATGTAGACGAGATCGACGTCCTGGTGGTCGACCAGCCCCTCGTAGTCGGCGACCCGCGGAATGCCATGCTCCGCCGCGTACGCCTGCGCCTTCTCCTGCGAGCGGGCGCCCACGGCCGTCACCGCCACGTCGTTGCGGGCGGCGGCGGGCTCGATCACCGCGCGCGGGGCGATCTTTGAGGCGCCGAGCAGGCCGATCCGGAGCATGGCGCCCTCCTAAAGGCCGAGGCGTCGGGCGCGGCCGGCGACGGTCATCGCCAAGCGCTCGGCGATCAGGCGGTCGGGGCTGCCGGCGGACTTGCACGCGCGGTCGGCGTCGAGCATCTGAGGCTGCAGGGCGTCCAGGTCGGGCAGCTTCCAGCGCGCCATCTGGCGCAGGAACTCGCGCTCCGCCTTCCAGAACACGCCCGACTGCTTGGCGGCGACCGAAGGACTGAGGCCGCCCGCGCTCAGCACCAGCGCCCGCCGCAGCTTCTGCAGGTGCGAGGACATCGCCCGCACCGCCGCCGGCCCGCTCTCGCCCTCCGCGTGCGCGCGGCGCAGGGCGTGGTAGGCGGGGGCGAGCCTGCCGCCGAACGCATCGGCCGCCGCATCGTAGAGGCTAGCCTCGGGCTCGACGCCCAAGAAATCCTCCAGGTCGTCCAGCCCGGCCTGCGCGCCCGAGCCGGGGCCGAGATAGAGGATCAGCCGCTCGATCTCCTGGCGCGCCACGCCCCGCTCGTGCGGCAGGCGGGAGACGAAGAGGTCGAGCGCCTCCGGCGTCAACCGCACACCCTCGGCGGCGAGCGCCTCCTTCGCCATGCGCGCCACGTCGCCGGGCTCGTCGTCGTAGAGGGTGAGGGCGGCGGCGAGGTCCGACACCTCGGCGGTCTTGCGGAGGGCCGAGCCGCGCTCCAGCGCGTCGCTTTCGATCAGAAGGAAGGCGTCGGGGTTGTACTCGCCCGCGAGGTGGCCCTTCAGCGCCTCGGCCGTCGCCTTCTCCACCGACGCCTTCTCGCCCAGCCGGAGCCGCACGAGTCGACGGCCGCCGGTCATCGACAGCGCGCTGAGTTCGTCGGCGAGGCGCGCGGGGTCGCCGTCCACGTCGCCCTCGACCAGCAGCGCCACGTCGAAGGGGTCGTCCGGGCGGAGGGCGACCTTGGCGGCGAGGGTGTTCGCCCGCTCGCGCACGCCGCCGCGGTCCTTGCCGTGAATGACGGCGGCGCGAATGCCCTTGGGGGGCGCGGAGAGGAAGCGGTCGATCTCCGCTTTCTTGGAGAGGATCATGGGCGGAACGCCGAACGAGAGCGACCCGCTTTCCGCACCGAGCGCACCCTGGCCTTCAAGAGGTTAAGGGCGGAAGCGTCTGCGAATCTTGGTGCGGAACTCGGCATCCGGCCAAGCGCGCTAGCCTGCCGGCGGGTGCTTCACGAACCAGCGCGCCAACGCCAGGCGGATGCTGGTCGCGACCTGGGCGGCGGCCCGCTCCTCCCCGTCCTGCTCGGCCGCGACCCCGCCGTAGGGCGCGTCGGCGGAGTCGTAGGAAACGCGGCCGAAGGAGGAGCCCGCGGTCAGCGCCTTGCCCGTGGCGGCGTCGACCAGCGTCCAGTTGGCGGTGAGCCCCACCTCGTAACGGCTGGCGACGTTGTTCACGCGCACGCCCAGCGGCGCGCGGTAGTCGGTGAGCTTGGTCTCGAGCCTGTAGGCGGCGGGCTTGTCGCGGTCGCGGCCCAGGCTGTCGTCGAGCTGCTGGCGCAGCAGGTAGCCGTAGCGCGAGTGGTCCGGCGTGATCACCGTGACGCTGGAGAGCGCCGGCGCCATGCCCTGCTCGGCGTAGAGGGGCGTGAAGCCGCACCCCGCGAGCCCCACCGTCGAGGCCGCCAGGGCGGCGGCGAGGAGAAGGGCGCGCATCAGGCGGCCACGATGTTGACGATGCGGTCGGGCACCACGATCACCTTGCGCACGGAGAGGCCGTCGAGGTGACGTAGCACGTCGGCGTCGGCCCGCGCGATGGCCTCCACCACCTCCTGCCCGGCGCCCGCAGGCGCGCGGATCTCGGCGCGGCGCCTGCCGTTGATCTGCACGGGCAGGACCTTCTCGTCGTCCTCCGCGAGCGCGGGGTCGTACGCGGGCCAGGCTGCGTCGGCGACGAAGTGCGGCTTTCGCTCTGGGCCGCCCAGCCGCTCCCACGCGCTTTCCGCGAGGTGCGGGGTGAAGGGGGCGATCAGAACGGTCAGCGCGCGCAGGGCCTCGCCTCGCGCTTCGCCCCCCGCCCCGGCCTCGCCCACCTCGCGGTCGCGGCGCAGGAGGTTCAGGAAGGCGTAGAACTGGGCGATGGCGCTGTTGAAGCGGAAGCCCTCCACCGCTTCCCCCGCCGCCTTGATCAGCTTGTGCGTGGCGCGGCGCAGGGCCGTCGCCGCGCCGGGATCGCCCGGACCGACGGGTTCCGCATCGACTTCGGCCCAGACCCGGGTGACGAAGCGCGAGGACCCCTCGACCCCGCTCTCTGTCCACTGCACGTCGCGCTCGGGCGGACTGTCGGAGAGGACGAACAGGCGGGCCGCGTCCACGCCGTAGCGGGCGAAGATGTCCTCTGGCGCCACGGTGTTCCGCTTGGACTTGGACATCTTCTCGACGCCGCCGACCTCGATCGGCAGCCCCGTCGCCGACTCCACCAGGCGTCCGCCCCGGGCCTCGACCTCGGCGGGGGAGACGAAGCGGCCGTCCGCCGAAACCTGGTAGGTCTCGTGCGTGACCATCCCTTGGGTGAACAGGCCCGCGAACGGCTCGGCCACGTCCAGCATCCCCGCGTCCTTCATCGCGCGGGTGACGAAACGGGCGTAGAGCAGATGCAGCACCGCGTGCTCCACCCCGCCGATGTACTGGTCCACCGCCAGCCAGCGGTTCGCCGCCGCCGCGTTGACGGGCTCGTCCGCGGTCGGGTCGGTGAAGCGGCTGAAGTACCAGCTGGAATCGACGAAGGTGTCGAGGGTGTCGGTCTCGCGCTCGGCCGCCGCGCCGCAGATGGGGCAGGTCGTGTGCTTCCATGTGGGATGGCGCGCGAGCGGATTGCCGGGGCGGTCGAAGGTGACGTCCTCCGGCAGGATCACCGGCAGCCGGTCGGCCGGCACGGGCACGGCGCCGTGCTCAGGGCAGTGCACGATCGGGATCGGGCAGCCCCAGTAGCGCTGGCGCGAGACGCCCCAGTCGCGCAGGCGATAGACGGTGGCGCCCTGTCCCTGCCCCCTCGCCTCGATCCGCGCGATGGCGGCGGCCTTGGCGGCCTCCACCTCCAGCCCGTCGAGGAAGCCCGAGCGGAAGAGGCGGCCGGGCCCGATGTAGGGCTCCTCGGCGACGGAGACGGCGTCCGGTTCGGCGCCCGGCGGCAGGACGACCGGCAGGATCGGCAGGCCGTACTTGGAGGCGAAGTCGTGGTCGCGCTGGTCGTGGCCGGGGCAGCCGAAGATCGCGCCCGTGCCGTAGTCCATCAGGATGAAGTTCGCGATCCACACCTGCAGGGGCTCGCCGGTGAAGGGATGCGTCACGCGCAGGCCGGTGTCGCGTCCCACCTTCTCGGCGCCTTCGATGTCGGCCTCCGAGGTGCCGCCTTTGCGCACTTCGACGAGGAAGTTCGCGAGGTCCGGGTCACGCTCCGCCAGAGCGACGGCGACTGGATGGTCGGGCGCGATCCCGAGGAAGCTGGCGCCGAACAGCGTGTCCGGCCGGGTGGTGTAGACCTCCAAGCCCTCGGGCGAGGCCCCAGCGGGCGCGGCGGCGGCCCAGCGGAACGTCATCCGCAGGCCCCGGGAGCGGCCGATCCAGTTCTCCTGCATCAGACGCACCTTGTCCGGCCATCGGTCGAGGGTCTTGAGCCCCTCGATCAGGTCGTCGGCGTAGTCGGTGATGCGCAGGAACCACTGCGTCAGCTTCTTCTTCTCGACCAGCGCGCCCGAGCGCCAGCCGCGCCCGTCGATCACCTGCTCGTTGGCGAGCACGGTGTGGTCCACCGGATCCCAGTTGACGCTGGCCTCCTTGCGGTCGACCAGCCCCCGCTTGAACAGCTCCACGAACCAGGCCTGCTGCTTGCCGTAGTATTCCGGGTCGCAGGTGGCGAACTCCCTGGACCAGTCGATCGACAGCCCCAGCGTCTTCAGTTCGGCGCGCATGGCGGCGATGTTGTCGTAGGTCCATCCCTTGGGGTGGACGCCCCGCTCCATGGCCGCGTTCTCGGCCGGCATGCCGAAGGCGTCCCAGCCCATCGGATGCAGCACGGCGTAGCCCTTGGCGCGCTTGTAGCGGGCCACGACGTCGCCCATGGCGTAGTTGCGCACGTGGCCCACGTGGATGCGCCCGCTGGGGTAGGGGAACATCTCGAGCACGTAGTATTTCGGCCTGTCCGACGCCTCGGGCGTGCGGAACACGTCGGCCTCCTCCCACGCCTTGCGCCAGCGGGGCTCGGAGAGCTTCGGATCGTATCTGGAAGGGTCCGCCATCGCGGAGAGCCTTACGACTTGTCGTTCAGGTTCGACAGCCGCAGTTGGCGCGCGCGCGTCAGGATGGCGTTCTCGATGTCCACGTCGGTCTGGCCGGCGGTGGGCGCGTTCACCCAGTCGCCCGTGGGTCCCTTGACCTGCTTGAACACGCTGACGTTCAGGCCGTCGGCGCGCAGGCGGGTGTCGAGGATGTAGACCGTGGCCTTGAAGCGTTCGTCCGGCTTCTCTGGGTTCACGTACCAGTCGGTGATCACGACGCCGCCGAAGGGGTCGGCGGAGGCGAGCGGCATGAAGCTCAGCGTCTGCAGCGTGGCCGTCCACAGGTAGGTGTTGACGCCGATGCCGGCCTGAACCGTCTTCTGCGTCGCGGGCGCGCCGCGGCCGAACACGCGCAGACCGCGGTCGCGATGGGCGCACCCGGCTGCGGCAAGGCCTATCGCCGCCACGGCCAGCACGACCGTTCCGCGCTTCATCGACATCCGTCCCGTTCCCTCAAAGCCTCACGGCGTCCCTGCCCGAAACCGTCCGGGCGGACGCCTCTTCCTGCCCACGCGCCGCGCCCTTATTGTGGCGTCCGGCGCAGGCGAGCGGGCTGCATAGCAAAAAGCGCCGCGCCAGCCCAACCCCAATCGACGTGTCCGCCGGGTCACAGGCGCCGGCGGAGTCGCGGGCGCGGCGATCCTTAACCCTCTTGTCGCGTTGACCTGCGCGGAGGGCGCCCTCTAATCGCTGGGAAGCGGCGTCCCCATGTAAGAGGCGTCGAGGGGGGCGGATCGGACGTATGGCGCGCGCAGGTCTCGCAGCGGGAACGCTCGGGCTGCTCCTTCTGGGAGCCGCGACGGCTTCGCACGCCCAGACGCTGACCCTGCCTTCCAGCAGCCGGCTGACGGACGTGCAGGTCGTGCCGGTGGCGCAGGCGCAGAACTTCTCGAGCCCGCTCCCCGACGAGCCCTCGCTGGTGCCGCAGCCGCACCGCTCGCTGCAGCTGGACAGCAAGGGGCGCTGGGGCGTCCGGCTGGACGTCGAGCAGCCCGCCGGCCGGCCTTCGGACTGGCAGGACGTGCAGGCCGGTGCCTACGTGTCGCTGGGGTCGCGCGTGCGGGTCGGCGGCACCGTCGGCTTCGGCGACAAGTTCTCGAACCCCCAGCGCATCACCCCGCAGGACGCCGCCCAGCCGCGCGTGCGCCTGGAGACGCAGTTCAAGTTCTGAACCGCCGCGGCGCAGCGCCCCACCACCGCTCCACAGCTTCTCCACAATCGGTCAACATATAGTGGTGCGCGCTTTGACGCCTCCCATATGTCGCGTTGTGCGCTAGGGTAGGCCGCTCCCGTTCGATTCCCGCCGAGGCGACCATGCGTCCTGCGACCTCCCCGCTCGTGACCCTGCCCGGCCTGATGACGCCGAGCCACGCCTACAAGCCGTTCCGCTATCCGTGGGCGCACGAGTTCTGGAAGCGCCAGCAGCAGGTCCACTGGATGCCGGAGGAGGTTCCGCTCGGCGAGGACTGCAAGGACTGGGCGACCAAGCTGAACGACAAGGAGCGCAATCTGCTGACGCAGATCTTCCGCTTCTTCACCCAGTCGGACATCGAGGTGAACGACAACTATATGGAACGCTACGCGCGCGTCTTCAAACCCACCGAGG
>CAZZZR010000068.1:0-10800 GCA_964658605.1 uncultured Caulobacter sp.
TCGCGCCTATCTCACCCTGTCCGGTGGCTCCGAGGAAGTGCTGCGCCGCGGCGGGGCTGGCGGTCGCCAGCGTCGCGCCGCCGAGGGTCAGGGCCGCGAGCGCGCCGGTCGCGACCTTCTTAACGAGAGAAGTCATTTGTACGCCTCCTTCGGGCCCGAGGTCCGCCCCTTGGGGCGGGTGGGACGTAAACGGAATAGAGACGTTATGGGTCCCGCCGGCTGAACCGTCGCTGAACGGTCCCTTCAGCCTGACGCCAGCCTCCGGCGTCAGCGGACGCGGGCGCCGCGCAGCTCCGCGGTCTGCAGCGGGGGCTCGCCGTCCTTCTCGAGGAGCTGGTCGATGCGGGCGCGCTGGGCCTTGAAGTCGGCGATCTCGGCCGCGTTCAGCACCCCGCCCTGCGGGACCTTCGCGCCGCGCGGATCGATCTTCCGGCCCGCCTTCATGATCTCGTAGTGGAGGTGCGGGCCGGTGGAGAGGCCCGTCGAGCCCACATAGGCCACCACCTGCCCCTGCTTCACGCGCACGCCCGGCCGCACCCCCTTGGCGTAGCGCGACAGGTGGCCGTAGCCGGTCTCCCAGCCGCCGTCATGACGCAGCTTCAGCCAATGGCCGTAACCGCCCGCCCAGCGCGCCTCCTCCACCACCCCGTCCCCGGCGGCGAACACCGGCGTCCCCGTGGGCGCCCCGAAGTCGATGCCGGGGTGCAGCCGGGTATAGCCCAGCAGCGGATGCAGCCGCATGCCGAAGGCCGACGTCACGTGCGCCCCGTCCAGCGGCGTCTTCAGGAGCAACGCCTTCAGCTGCTGGCCGATCTCGTCCAGGTACTGGGTCTTGCCGTCGTGTTCGAAGCGGTAGAACCGCGTGACGTGCCCCTTGGCGCCGATCTCGGCGTAGAGCAGGTCGCCGGTCGCGACCGTCTTACCGCCTGAGGTTGCGGTGCGGTCGAAGGCTAGGCGGAAGGGGTCGCCCGGCTGGATGTCGCGGGCGAAGTCCAGCTTCTTGGCGAACAGCTTGACCGCCTCGGCGACCAGGGTGGGCGTCGCCCCGGCCCGGAGCGCGGACTCGTAGAGCGAGCCCCGCATCTCGCCCTCGGCCACCGTCGTCTCGTCCGTGACCTTCTCCACCAGCTCCTTCAGGCTGAGCGCGCCGTCGTGGGTGCGGCTCAGCTCCACTTGGCTGACCGGGCCCGTCTTCATCGAGAGCTTCATCAGGCGGGGGGCCTGCCGGTCGTGCGGCCGGGTCACGAGCGCCTGGAAGGCGAGGCCCGCCTTGATGTGCACGGGGTCCAGCGCCTGGCCGAGGACGGCGACCACCTGCCTGGCCTCCGTGGCGGCCACCCCGGTGCGGCGCACCGCCCCCACCAGCGTCTCGCCGGGGCGGACCTCGACCCGGGTCACGACCGGCCCGGTGGGCGCAGGCCGAGCGCTCGGCGCGGCGGCGAGGCGGGGCGCCGGCAGACCGCCCGGCCGCAGAAGCGTGGCGCTGACGCCGGCGGCCGCGACGGAGAGGACGGCCGCGCCGCCGAGCAGGGCGGGCGTATAGCGGGAGGGGCTCACACGGGCGTCGAACTGCGGCATCGGTCCTGCGGGCTGGCGGCGGCTCCGTCGGAAGCCCGTCCTCCCGGGGGCGAGGAAGGCGGAACGGAGGCGCCGCGGGGGCGGGTCGCCGGACCGGGAGGGGTCGCGGCGCGAGGCGGATGACCGTTCATGCCCGCGCCGGTGCGTGCGGTGCAACATGAAGACGGCGCGAACGCGTCCTCTCGCGGCGATCGGCCGCGCGGCGCCCGTCGGCCACGCGGCGTCTCCCGCCCGGCGCCGCGCCGTGCCATAGATTCGCCGTCCTGCCCCCGGTTCCGAGTCGCAAGCGTATGAGCGATCCCCAGTCCGTGCTCCCCGCCTGGATGGACGTGCACGAGCCCGCGCCGCCCGCGCTGGAGCCCGTGGCGGCCGCGGAGCTCGCGGCGACGCTCGCGGCCCGGATGTGCCATGATTTCATCAGCCCGGCTTCGGCCATCGTCTCGGGCGTCGACCTCCTGGAGGACCCGACGGCGCAGGACATGCGCGACGACGCGATGAACCTGATCGGCGCCAGCGCGCGCAAGCTGGTGGCGCTCCTGGCCTTCTCGCGGGTGGCGTTCGGGGCCAGCGCAGCGGCGGAGAGCTTCGACACGCGGGAGCTGCAGAAGCTGGTGGAAGGCGTCTTCGCCCACGTGCGCGCCGAGCTCGACTGGGCGGTCGAGGCGCCGCAGCTGAACAAGGCCGCCGCCCGCGCGGCGGTCAACCTCGCTCAGCTGGCGTCCGGCGCCCTGCCCACGGGGGGGACGGCCCGGCTGACGGCGGTGGAGCAGGGGGGCGTGTTCCTGCTGGCCGCCGAGGCGACCTCGCCGCGCGCCCGCCTGAAGCCGGAGGTGGAGGCGGGGCTGAAGGGGCGCCCGCTGGAGGAAGGCCTCTCCGGGCACTGGGTGCAGGCCTACTACCTGCACGCCCTCCTGGCGGCGGCGGGCGGGTCGGTGGACGCCGCGGCCGGCGAGGGACGCGTGGTTCTGCGGGCGCGGGTCCCGGCCTGAGCGGTCAGGAGGCGGAGGGGCGCGACCCGTAGCGCAGCCGGCCCAGGCGCTGCGCCAACCCCAGCGCCGCCTCCGACGGCTTGGGCAAGCCGGCCTTCCATTTCTCGAAGCGCATGACGCCCTCGATCCGTGCGTCCAGGTGCGCGCGGGCGGCCTCCCGCCCCCGCGAGAGACGGGTCACGGCGGTGGAGATGACGACGCCCGCCAGGATGGCGCGCTTGGTGTAGTGGTTCTCGTCGGTGGCCGTGTCGCCCGCCCAGCTCCACAGCCGGTCGGCCGTCGCCCAGGCCAGGCGCAGCGTCAGGCCCGCGTTGCGCGGCTGGGCGAGGAAGGGCGAGGCCTTCTTCTCCACCTCGGCGTCGGCCGCCGCCGCCTCCACCCGCGCCTCGACCGCCGTTCGGATGCGTTCTCGGATTTTCAGCGCCGAGGCGTCCACCTTGGAGAGCGAGGCCATCGCCTGGTCGTCGTGCCGCCGCCACAGGAGCGCGGCCAGATCCCTGGCGCCCTTGGGCATGAGGAGGCGCGCCTCCGCCTCGCTCACCCCGGATCGCTGGGCGGCGGCGGCGAGGAGCCGGTCGTTCCAACCCGCCAGCGGGGCGAGCGCCATGGCGGCGTCCAGCAGGCGCGCCTCCACAGCCTCGGCGACGTCAACGGGAGGGAGAGGCTCGGCCATTCACGCGTTTTAGGCTCCGAACCGGCGGCGCGCTACGCCTCCTGCGTGGACACGGCCGCCGCCCTTTGGTATGTCGCCGCCTCCCGCATCCCGGAGGCGATCGCTTCCGGGACCGATACCCCGTTTTCACCCGTGCTCGGACGCCCGTCCGGAGGCCGCGGGAGGCCTCGAGAGGAGGGCCTGGTCATCGTCCAGATTTTCGTCCGCGACAACAACGTCGACCAAGCGCTGAAGGCGCTGAAGAAGAAAATGCAGCGGGAGGGGACCTTCCGCGAGATGAAGCGCCACGTGCACTACGAGAAGCCCTCGGAGAAGCGCGCGCGCCAGGAGGCGGAGGCCGTGCGCCGCGCCCGCAAGCTCGCTCGCAAGCGCGCTCAGCGCGAAGGCCTGCTGCCGCCGCCCAAGCCCAAGCCTCCGCGCACGGGAACCGGCGGCCCGCCGCGCTAAGGCGCAGCGCGCCCAACGTCTGAGGAGCCCGGCCGACGCGCCGGGCTTTTCCGTGTTCGGGTCCTCCCGCCGCGACGGCTGGCCGGGAGCGTCCGCGCCCGCTAGAGCGTTCTGCTGGAATAGCTGAAGGAGCCTCGGCCATGTCCGAAGACGTGCAGAATCCGCTGGGGCTCGACGGCTTCGAGTTCTGCGAGTTCACCTCGCCCGAGCCCGACCGCATGGCGGCCCAGTTCGAGCAGCTGGGCTTCGTGGCCGCCTCGCGCCATCCGACCAAGGACGTGGTCCGCTACAAGCAGGGCCGCATCAACCTGCTCCTGAACAACGAGCCGACCGGCCAGGCGGCGGACTTCCGCGCCGCGCACGGCCCGTCGGCCAACGGCATGGCCTTCCGCGTGGCGGACGCCGACCGAGCGTTCGAGATGGCGCTGGAGCGCGGGGCGGAGGCGGCGGACGCGGCCTCGGGCGCGCTGGGCGACCAGGCGCGCGTCATCCAGGGCATCGGCGGCTCGCTGCTCTACCTCGTCGACCAGCGGGGCGAGGGCGCCAGCCTCTACGACAGCTGGACGGCCGTGCCCGGCGCGGCGGAAGCGGAGGCGCGCAACAACGTCGGCCTCGACCTCCTCGACCACCTGACCCACAACGTGCGGCGCGGCCAGATGCGCAAGTGGTCGGCGTTCTACAACCGCATCTTCGGCTTCGAGGAGCAGAAGTATTTCGACATCAAGGGCAAGGCGACGGGCCTGTTCAGCCAGGCGATGATCGCCCCCGACCAGGCCATCCGCATCCCGCTCAACGAGAGCCAGGACGAACACAGCCAGATCGAGGAGTTCATCCGCCTCTACAACGGCGAGGGCATCCAGCACCTGGCGCTGACCACCGACGACATCTTCGGCACGGTGGAGAAGCTGCGCCGACGCGGCGTCAAGCTGCAGGACACCATCGACACCTACTACGAGCTGATCGACGCCCGCGTGCCCGGCCACGGCGAAGACGTGGAGCGCTTGCGCCAAAACCGCATCCTGATCGACGGCTCGGTCGGCGACGAGGGCCTGCTGCTGCAAATCTTCACCGAGAACCTCTTCGGCCCGATCTTCTTCGAGATCATCCAGCGCAAGGGCAACGCGGGCTTCGGCGCGGGCAACTTCCAGGCGCTCTACGAGTCGATCGAGCTCGACCAGATCCGCCGCGGCGTCGTCACCGTCGAGAGCTGAGTTCCCGCCGCCGCGGCTCAGGCCGCGGCCGGTAGCCCGCCCAGCAGCTTGTCCAGCGTCAGCGGATAGTCGCGCACGCGCACGCCGGTGGCGTTGTAGATGGCGTTGGCCACCGCCGCGCCCGCGCCGCAGAGTCCTAGCTCGCCTACGCCCTTGGCCTTCATCGGCGAGGACTTGTCGTCCACCTCGTCCAGGAAGATCACCTCCTGGTGCGGGATGTCGGCGTGCACGGGCACGTGGTACTCGGCCATGTCGTGGTTGACGAAGTAGCCCAGCCGCGTGTCGACCACCGCCTCCTCCATCAGCGCCGCGCCGACGCCCATGGTCATGGCGCCGATCACCTGGCTGCGGGCGGACTTCGGGTTCAGGATGCGGCCCGAGGCGAAGGCGCCGACCATGCGCCGCACCCGAACCTCGCCGGTGTCCGCGTCGACGCCCACCTCCACGAAATGCGCGCCGAAGGTGGACTGGGCGTATTTTTTGCTGAGGTCGCCGTACTCGAGCTTGTCCTCGACGGTGACGGGGCCCCCCTTCGCGGCGTCGGCGAGCGGCAGGCTGCGGCCGCCGCCGGTCACGCGTCCGTCTTCGAACACGGCGTCCTGCGCGTTGAAGCCGAGCCGCTTGGCCACCTCCTCGCGCAACGCGCAGCAGGCGGCGTAGACGCCGGCCGTGGAGCTGTTGCCGCCCCATTGGCCGCCCGAGCCGGCCGACTCGGGGAAGGTCGAGTCGCCGAGGCGCACCGTCACCTTCTCCATCGGCACGCCCATCATCTCGGCGGCGGTCTGGGCGATGATGGTGTAGCTGCCCGTGCCGATGTCGGTCATGTCGCTCTCGACGGTCACGCCGCCGTCCGGCGCCAGGATCACGCGCGCGCCCGAGGTCTGGGTCAGGTTGTCCCGGAAGGCCGAAGCCATGCCCATGCCGACCAGCCACCGCCCGTCTCTGACCTGGCCGGGCTTGGCGTTGCGACGGCTCCAGCCGAACGCCTCGGCCCCGCGCTTCAGGCAGCCCACGAGGTCGCGGTGCGAGAAGGGGCGCTCCGGTTTCTCAGGGTCGACCTGGGTGTCGTTGAGGATGCGGAGCTGGACGGGATCGATGGCGAGCGCCTCGGCCAGCTCGTCCATCGCCTGTTCGAGCGCCAGGAGACCGACCGCCTCGCCAGGCGCACGCATGGCGTTGCCTTCGGGCAGGTCGAGGGTGGCGAGGCGCGTCGCCGTCATGCGGTTCTCGCCCGCGTAGAGCAGCCGCGTCTGGTTCGCCGCGGTCTCAGGCTGGCCGCCCGGCAGGTCGCCGGACCACGTCTCGTGCGCGATGGCGGTCAGCTTCCCGTCGCGGCCCGCTCCCAACCGGACGCGCTGGATCGTGGCCGGGCGGTGGGTGGTGTTGTTCATGATCTGCGGGCGCGCGAGCACGACCTTCACCGGCCGGCCGCCGATCGCGCGCGAGCCGAGCGCGGCCATCACCGCGTCCGAGCGCACCCACAGCTTGGACCCGAAGCCTCCGCCCACGAAGGGCGACATCACGTGGATGTCCTCCTTCTTCACGCCCAGCACCTGCGACAGGTCGCGGACGGACCAGGCGATCATCTGGTTGGAGGTCCACAGCGTCAGTTTGCCGTCCTTCCACGCGGCCGTCGTCGCGTGGGGCTCCATCTGCATGTGGCTCTGGTTGGGGGTGGTGTAGGTCCGTTCGACCTTGACAGGCGCCTGGGCGAAGGCGGCGTCGAAGTCGCCCTTGGCGGTGTCGGGCTCACCGCCGAACCCGGGCTTTGGCTTGACCGCGCCGTCCTTGGCCTTGGCGAGGTCGAACTGCCCCGGCTCGCGGGCGTAGCTCACCTCGATCAGTTTGGACCCGGCGCGCGCCTGCTCGAAGGTCTCGGCCACGACAACGGCGATCGCCTGGTCGTAGTGCTCGATCTCCGGGCCGCCCATCAGCTTGGCGGTGATCTCGTCCGCCTTCTCCACCTTTCCCGCGTTCTCGTAGGTGACGACCGCGAGTACGCCCGGCGCGCGGCGCGCGGCCGTGGTGTCCATGGCGGTGATCCGGCCTTTGGCGATCCCGGCGCCCAGGATGACGCCGTAGGCGGCGTCAGGCGCGACGTCGTGGCGCTCGTAGGCGTAGGGCGCCCGGCCGGTGGTCTTCAGCGGGCCGTCGATGCGGTCGTGCGCGATGCCCACCACCGTCATGCGGTCGATGGGGTTCGCGGTCGCGGGGGCGTCGAACTTCACGCGCGCACCTCTTTCATGACGCTGCCGAGCGTTCGCTCGACGAGGGTGAGCTTGAATGCGTTTTGCGGGGTGGTGCGGGCCCCGGCAAGCACGCCCTCGGCGACCGCCTTGGCGCTCCCGTGGGACTCGGCCGCCTCGACCCGCCAGGGCTTGTGCGCCAAGCCTCCGAAGGCGAAGCGCGACCGGCCGTCCGCGCCATGCACCGCGGCCACCGAGATCAGGGCGAAGGCGTAGGAGGCGCGGTCGCGCACCTTGCGGTACGTCTGCTTGCCGCCGACCGGCTTGGGCAGGGTGACGGCGGTGATGAACTCGCCGGCCGTGAGCGTGGTCTCGATCTGCGGCGTGTCGCCGGGCAGGCGGTGCAGGTCGGCGATCGGGATGGCGCGGACGGCCCCGTCGGGCTTCACCGTCTCCACCGTCGCGTCGAGCACGCGCATGGCCACGGCCATGTCGCTGGGGTGGGTGGCGATGCAGGCGTCGCTGACGCCCGTGACCGCCAGGTTGCGCTCGAAGCCGCCGATCGCCGCACAGCCTGAGCCGGGGACGCGTTTGTTGCAGGGCTTGGTGGTGTCGTAGAAGTAGGGACAGCGGGTGCGCTGCAGCAGGTTCCCCGCCGTCGTCGCCTTGTTGCGCAATTGGCCCGAGGCGCCCGACAGCAGCGCGCGGCTCAACACCGCGTAGTCGCGGCGCACGCGCGGGTCGGCGGCGAGGTCGGTGTTGCGCACCAGCGCGCCGATCCGCAGACCGCCGTCCGGCGTTCCCTCGATCTTGTCGAGCCCGGTGTGGTTGACGTCGACCAGGTGCTGCGGGGTCTCGATCTGCAGCTTCATCAGGTCGAGCAGGTTCGTCCCGCCCGCGATGAACTTGGCGCCCGGCTGGCGGGCGGCGGCGGCTGCGGCTTCGCGCGGGTTGTGGGCGCGCTCGTAGGTGAAGGCCTTCACGCCGCCGCTCCTTCGCCGCCGTGGGCGACCTCGAGCACCGCGTCCACGATGTTGGAGTAGGCGCCGCAGCGGCAGATGTTGCCGCTCATCCGCTCGCGCAGCTCGTGCGCGTCGAGCGTGGGCGGAGCGTCCAGGTCGGCGGTGACGTGGCTGGGCACGCCGCGCTTCACCTCGTCGATCACCGCTACCGCCGAGCAGATCTGCCCCGGGGTGCAGTAGCCGCACTGGTAGCCGTCGTGCTTCACGAACGCCGCCTGCATCGGGTGCAGCCGGTCGGGCGAGCCCAAGCCCTCGATCGTCGTCACCGCGTCCCCGTCGTGCATGACCGCGAGCGTCAGGCAGGAATTGATCCGCCGACCCTCCACGATCACCGTGCAGGCACCGCACTGGCCGTGGTCGCAGCCCTTCTTCGTGCCGGTGAGGTGCAGGTGTTCCCGCAACGCGTCCAGCAGGGTGGTGCGGGTGTCGAGCGTGAGCGTGTGCGCCTGACCGTTCACCGTCAGCGAGACGTCGGCGCTTGGCGGCGCGGCTCGCCCCGGCGGTGAGGCCGCGACGACGCCTCCGGCCTGCGCCTTGACCGCCGCGACGGTGGCGGCCCCGGTGGCCAGCACGCCTCGGCGCGACATCTCGGATAGGGCGGGTGAAATCATGCGGTCGGCTCCTGCGCCGCGCTAACGCACGGAGCGGCCGTTTCGGTCCCCGATCGCGTCCTGTGAGCCGCGGATTTGCTCGGCTGAAGCTAGCGCGCCGCCGCGGGCGCGACCACGACCTCGCCGCCCTTCATCACGAAGGCGACGTGCTCCAGCAGCCGGACGTCCTGCAAGGGATCGCCTGCCACCGCGATCATGTCGCCGTAGCGGCCGGGCTCGATCGCGCCGACGTCCTTCTCGCGCCCGAGCGCCACGCCCGCGCTGACGGTGGCGGCCTGGATCGCCTCGGCGGGCGTCATGCCCCACTCGACCATCTTGGCGAACTGGCGCGCGTTGGTCCCGTGCGGATAGACGCCCGCGTCGGTGCCGAACAGCATCTTGACGCCCGCCGCGTGGGCGGCGCGGAAGGTCTCGCGCTGCTTGCGCCCGATCACCTTCTCCTTGGCCAGGCTTTCGGCGAACACGCCGTTCTTGGCGCCGTCCGAAAGGATGTAGTCGTCGTTGTAGATGTCCATGTCGAACCAAGCGCCGTGCTGCGTGGCGAGCCTGAAGCTCTCCGCGTCGGCCAAGCTCGCGTGCTCGATGGTGTCGACCCCGGCGCGCAGGGCGTCGTTGATGCCGTCGGTGCCGTGGGCGTGGACGGCGACCTTCATGCCCAGCATATGCGCCTCCTCGACCAGCGCCTGCATCTCCGGCAGCGACACCTGCTGGGCGCCGACGCTGTCGGTCTTCGAGAGCACGCCGCCGGTGCCGCAGAACTTGATCACCTCCGCGCCGTACTTGCGCATTCGGCGCACCGCCGCGCGCCACTCGTCCGGGCTGTTGGCGATCTGCGGCGAAGGCACACTGACCGAGGGCGGGAACTCGGTGGCGTCGCAGTGGCCGCCGGTGGCGCCCAGCGCATAGGCGGCGGGCACGATGCGCGGGCCCGGCACGTAGCCGTGGTCGATGCCCTGCTTCAGCCCGACGTCGTCGTAGTTTCCCGAGCCCACGTTGCGCACCGTGGTGAAGCCCGCCTCCAGCGTCTTCTTCGCGTTGGAAACGCCCACCACCTCCCAGAAGCTGTCGGTGAATTCGAGCCCCTGGTAGCCGGAGAGCGTCGGGTCGCTGGTCAGGTGCACGTGCATGTCGATCAGGCCGGGGAGCAGCGTCATGCCCGCCGGCAGGGCGACGCGGCGGGCGCCGGCGGGCTCAGCCACCGACCCTTGCGTCCCCACCGCGGCGACCCGCCCGTCGGTGACCACCACCTCCGGCCGGTCCACGAGCTTGCCCGTGCGGGCGTCGAACATGCGGTCGGCGGTGACGACCACGCTGTCGGCGAAGGCGGGTGCGGCGACGGCGAGAGCCGCCACGGCGGCGAGGGCGAGCGACTTCATCGAGGTCCTTGTCACAGGTTGGCGGTTTGGCGGGCGGGCGCGGCGGCGGGGGAGGCGGCCAGCGCCTCGCCCACCCAGTGCTGGAAGGCGGCGACGGCCAGCTCGTGGCGAGGAGAGAGGCGGCCTTGGGCGTAGACCCCGGCGCCCAGGTTCTGCTGCACCCGCTCGACCGCCCAGGCGTCCTCGGCGATCACGTGGTCGCTCATCTCCACCGTCGCCTGCGGGACGGGTTCACCTCCAGGCGTGAGGTAGAGGTAGTCGAGCCGCATCGCGTCCGGCCCTTCGGGCAGCATCCGCTCCACCATCAGGCCCTCGCCGTAGACGTTGACGCCCGTGTTCGGCCAGAGCCATGCCCACAGGCCCTCGTAGACGGGATCGGGCTTGCGCAGCGGCGCCTCGTGCAACGCCGCGCGGCCCTCCACCGTGACGGCGTAGCGGGCGGAGTCGATCTCGGCGTCGAGCCCGGGGTGGATGGCGGGCACGTGGTAGCCCTCCAGGTAGTTCTCCACGTAGGTCTTCCAGTTGCAAGCCAGCCGGTGCGAGCGCAGGAGGCCCACGCGCAGCCCGCTCCAGTCCCGCTCGCCCAGCCGCGCGTCGACCGGCGCCATCAGCGAGGCCAGCGGGGCGGCGGCGAGGTCGAGGTTCACGAACACCAACCCCCGCCACGTCTCCACCTTCACCGGGAACAGGCTGAAGTCGCGCGGGTC
>CAZZZR010000069.1:0-10795 GCA_964658605.1 uncultured Caulobacter sp.
CCGAACATATGCGGACTACTCCTGAAGGCGTGTTCGGTGAGCGTGGGGCGGCCGTACTGATAGCCCTAGGAGAAGACGCGGGACCTGAAACCCCGGACCACATCAGGCCGGACCCTGCCGCTCTGTTCGAGGCCTTCTCACGGGCGGGTCGCTTCAGCCACGTTGCCATTAGCTACCAGGAGGCCTTCCGGCAGACGCGGCTGGCCCTGGCTCCGCTTTCGCTCTGTCTTTGGCATTCAAGCTCGGCCGCCGATGGTGCAGGTGGTGCCGATGACGACCTGCCTGAAGTCCAATGGTCGGGGGAGGTGCCGACCTTCGCCTTTGATCAGTACGTCCGTGAGGGCAAGGCCGCCATCCGGCGCTACGTCGCCGCGAGCAACCGCTGGCGCGCCTACACCACCGCCTGGAAGGTGCCAGTCCGTGACCACGCAGCAGCGGCGGGCGAGCTGCTTTTCCGGTCTGAAGGAGCGCGGGTGACAAACCGCCGACAGTGGAGCTGCGGGAACGACCTGTACGCCCGCTCTGAACCGTGGGGTTGTTACGTCCCCGCCGAGGCCGTGAATGAGGGGCTGGCGCTCATTAAGTCGGAGCTTCCGCTAATCGATCATCTCAGGGGCGGGCACCCACCATCCCTCACGACCGCCAAGGGGCTCCAGTGAAGGTCCCAGGCAGTCCCATGCCATCCCCCGGGGTCCTCTCCCCCACCCTCAGCGCACACCTCCCAGGGCTTGCTTCAGACCGGCGATCTTGGCGTTCCGGAGGATCGAGGAGACACAACACCCTGCCGAGCCGGTCGATTTCGCCAAGGGGACATCACCTCCCGCGAAGGGGCGGCGAAGCTGTCCCACATTGTACCACAACCATGTCCCACATCTTCGGCTGGACTGAGCAGGAACAAGGGCTTGGCGGCATCTCGACTGTACCACATCGTTTCGCCTCGCCCGCTCCAAGTCCCTGCAGGTCAGGCCGCCTTCGTGCCCAGGGCGTAGCGGCGGCAGTGCTCCAGGTAGCCGGCCTCGTGGCGGGCGGCCAGGGCGACGACGCTGGACCAGAGCCAGCCGGGGGCGTCCAGGTCGTGCGACCGGGCGCCTTCGAGCGCCTTGCGCCACTCCGTCCGCGCCCGGTCGTCCAGCTGGCGGGCGTGCGCGCGCCCCACGACGTAGGCCAGGTAGCGGGCCGCGGCCGTCGCCTCCTCGCGGGTGAACTGCTCCACCTCCAGCTTCAGGTCCTGCGGCGCGAGTTCGCGGAGCACGACGGGGCGGCCCAGGAGGTCGGCGGCCACCATCCGGTCGCCCAAGTTCGGCGAGAGCGCGCGGGCGCCCGCCACCATGCGCAGCCCGGCGTGGGCCGGCAGGGCGCCCGCGGTGGCGAGCGGCGAGACGGGCGCGGCGGGCGGGTCCGGCGCCTCCTTGATGTCCATCAGGGCGTGGCCGCCGCCCTTCAGGTGCACCAGCACGGCGTAGCGTAGCTTGCCGAGCGAGCTGCACCCCTTGCGCCAGTAGGCGGCGTCGACCACCGAGACCTTGCGGTCGTCGTCGCCTGGGCTGGTCAGCCGCACGAGGTCCTGCACGGCCTCGATCTCGAACAGGGCGTCGATCGCCTCCCGCTCGGCGGCGGTCAGCGCCCAGAACTTGGATCCGATGGGGATCTTCGGCTCCACGTCGGCGATCCGCTCCTCGGCCAGGTGGCGCCAGCGGCGGCCCAGCGCCTCGCGCCGCACGGCCTTGACCACATCGGGCTCCGGCGTCGCTTCCTGGGGGTCCCTGTCCGCCTCCGGGTCGCGGAGCGCGATGTCGTAGCCCGCCGCCATCTCCTCGAGCATCCGCGCGGTCGTCACCCCGGGCAGGTCGGAGCCGCGGGCGGCCGTGGCGAGCGAGAGGCCGAGCCGCACGAGGTCGTGGGCGGGGTTGCCGACCACCGTCTGGTCCAGGTCGCGGATCTGCACGTCCACGCGGCCCTCGGCGTCGGCCAGGGGACCCAGGTTGCCCAGGTGGCAGTCGCCGCAGATCCAGACGGGTGGGCCCTGGGGCACAGGCTGCTCCAGTTCGGCCAGCCAGCGGTAGAAGTCCACGGTCGCTCCGCGGACGTAGGCGTGAGCCGAGCGGGCCATCTTCGCCACCCGCAGCCGCTCCAGCACGGCATGCCTCTGCTCGGGGGTTATCGTGCGCGCCATCGATCCTCCGCCCAGCCGGCGAACGGAAAGGCGAAGGCCCCGCGGAGGTTCCGCGAGGGCGGCGCAGGCCCTCAGTCGAAGCCGTGCTCCAGGAAGCGTTCGGCCAGCGCGCAATGCAGGGCCACGCCGCGCGCCATGGCGCCCTCGTCCAGCACCATGCGCGTGTTGTGGAGCGGCGGGCGGCCGGCCGGGTCTTCGCCTTCCGGCGCCACGCCCAGGAAGCTCATGGCGCCGGGCGTCTCCTCCAGCACATAGCTGAAGTCCTCCGCGCCCATGATCGGGGCGGGGAGGGTGCGCCAGTCCTCCTCGCCCCACAGGGCGGCGACGGTGCGGCGGGTGAGGTCGACCGCGCGGGGGTCGTTGATCGTGACGGGGTAGCCCTCCTCCAGTTCGACCTCGGCCGTCATGTCGTGGGCCAGAGCCACGTGCTCGGCGATGCGCCGGAACGCCTCACGGCTTCGCGCGCGCTGCCGGGGCGAGAGCGTGCGCAGCGTGCCCAGGAGCGTCGCTTCGGACGGGATGACGTTGTGCGTCGTGCCCGCGGTGATCTTGGTGATGGTCAGCACCGCCGGGTCGTTCACCGACACCTGCCGGGCGACATGAGCCTGCAGCGCCATGACGATCTCGCAGGCGACCGGGATCGGGTCGCGCGCCTCGTGCGGCATGGCCGCGTGCCCGCCTCGGCCCTTGACCGTGACGTGCAGGGTGTCGGTCGACGCCATCATCGCTCCGCCCCGCCCCGTCACCACGCCGCGCGGCGCGTTGGGCATGATGTGGAGCGCGAAGGCGGCGTCGGGCTTCGGCTCGGACAGGAGGCCGTCGTCCATCATGTGGCGGGCGCCCTTGTGCCCCTCCTCCCCCGGCTGGAACATGAAGACGACGGAGCCGGCGAGCTGCTCCCGCTTCGCGCACAGGGCCTTGGCGGCGCCGACCAGCATGGCGGTATGGGCGTCGTGGCCGCAGGCGTGCATCCGACCGGGCGTCTGCGAGGCGAAGTCCAGCCCCGTCTCCTCCTGCATCGGCAGGGCGTCCATGTCGCCGCGCAGCAGCACGGTGCGCCCGTTCCCGCGCCCGCCGCGCAGGATCGCGACCAGCCCGGTGGTGGACGGTCCCTCGCGGTAGTCCAGCGGAAGACCCTCGAGCGCGGCCTTGATCTTCTGCGTCGTGCGCGGGCAGTCGAGGCCGAGCTCCGGGTCGGCGTGGATCGCCCGGCGGAGGGTGACAACCTCGGGCAGGCCAGAGTCGGCGATCGCGTCCCAGTCGATGGCTTGCGGGCGGTCGAGGATGTCGGTCATGGCGAGGCTCCGAAGCGTCCCGCAACCATGCGCCCGCCCCGCCCTCAGTTCCAGATCGGCGGCCGGCGGTCCTTCCAGGGCAGCTCCTTCTCCAGCTGGCCGGCGAGGCGGTAGAGCGTCGCCTCGTCGGCGAAGCGGCCGGTGAACATCATGCCGAGCGGCAGCCCGGCCTCCGACCAGAGCGGCAGCGACACTGAGGGCTGGCCCGTGAAGTTGAACGGCGGGGTCTGGCCGTAGGTGGACGCCTGGCGGCGGTCGAACTCCTTGAGGTCGGTGGTGTTCGGGTCCAGCCAGTCCACCCGGGGCGAGGGGGTGGACATGGTGGGCGTCAGATAGACGTCGAAGTCCGCGAAGCGGGTCAGGATCTCGCGGTTGTAGAGGCGCAGCTGCTGCCAGCCCCACAGCGCCTGCTGGCCGGTGATCCGCTGCCCGGCCTCGTAGCCGCGGCGGGCGAGCGGACCGAGCTCGTGCTCGCCCGGCTCGCGGCCTAGCGTCTCGATCCAGCGCAGCATGGTGGCGGAGAAGTTCGACGCGCTCACCAGCGCCTGCGCCCTGTAGAGGCCGCGGTAGTCGATCCCGAGCCCCTGCTCGAACACCTCGTGCCCCAGCGCCGCCAGCGTTTCGGCGGTCTTGTGCAGGGCGGCCAGCATCTCGTCGGCGATGGGGCGACCGTTGGGCGTCTCCGCCGACCAGGCGATGCGCAGCTTGCCGGGAGAGCGCGAGACCTCGTCCAGGTACGGCCCGGCCTTGGCGGGGGCCTGGAAGGGGTCGCCCACCTGCGGCCCGTCTGTGGCGTCGAGCATGGCGGCGCTGTCGCGCACCGTGCGGCTGACCACGTGGTGGACGCTGAAGCCGATCGCCCCGTCCGTCACCTCGCAGATCGGGGTGCGGTCGCGGGTGATCTTCATGCCGACGAGGCCGCAGTTGGCGGCCGGGATGCGGATCGAGCCCAGTCCGTCCGACGCATGCGCCATCGGCACGATGCCCGCCGCCACGGCCGAGGCCGCCCCGCCGGACGAACCGCCGGAGATGTGGTCGGGGTTCCACGGGTTGCGGCACGGGCCCAGCCGCTCGGAGTTGGTGACGCCCGGGATGCCGAACTCCGGCGTGTTGGTCTTGCCCAGGAGGATGACGCCCGCCTTGCGGTAGCGGCGCACCAGCTCGCTGTCCTCGGCGTCGGCCGCGACCTGGGCGTAGTTGGAGCCGGAGGTGCGCGGCCAGCCCCTCACCTGCGCCCCCAGGTCCTTGATCAGGAACGGCACACCTGCGAACGGGCCGGGATCGGGCGTCGTCGCGCGCGCCTCGTCGTAGGCCTTGTAGACCACCGCGTTCAGCTTGGGATCGTGCCGCTCGATCCGCGCGATCGCCGCCTCCACCAACTCGCCGGGCGTCACCTCGCCCTTTCGCACCAGCGCGGCGAGGCCCACCCCGTCGTATTCAGCATAGTCGTCGAACCCCATCCGCTTCTCTCCCGATGCCTTGTCGGGGAGCCTACGCGTGCGGACGCCCAGGCGAAACGCTCGGAGCGCCGCGCACGGGCGGCGCCCCGCCCTCCTGGCTCCCGCGGGAGTGGCCCGACGCGCCCAGGTCCGGCGCCCTGCAACCCGCCGAGGTGCGTGCACGCCTCCCGCGGTCCCCGCTTCGGCCTTGACCCGCCCCGCGCGCGACGGCGGCTCGGATGGCGCAGGGCGATGGGCTAGAGGGGACGGGAAAGAGCGCGGGCTGGAGCCGCTCTGCGGGATTGACATGACGGGTGACGACGACGAGGTCGAGGCCGAGGACAGGCCGATTGGCGACTTCGGCGCGGGCGTCGGCGACGTGCGCGAGCTGTCGCTGCGCCTGGAGGCCCCCGCCTCCCGGCTCGACAAGGCGCTCGCCGCCGCGGCGGGCGAGGCGCTGTCGCGGGCGCGGCTGCAGGCGCTGATCGCGCAGGGCGCGGTGAGCATGGACGGCGCGGTCGTGGCCGAGGCCTCCGCCCGCGCGGCGCCCGGCCTCTACCGGATCGTCCTGCCGCCGGTCGCCTCCGCGGTCCCCGAGCCGCAGGCCATCCCGCTGGTCGTGCTCTACGAGGACGCCGAGCTGATCGTGGTCGACAAGCCCGCCGGCATGGCCGCCCATCCGGCGCCCGGCACGCCCGACGGCACGCTGGTCAACGCGCTCCTGGCGCACTGTGGGGCGAGCCTGTCGGGGATCGGCGGCGTGGCGCGGCCGGGGATCGTGCACCGGCTCGACAAGGACACCTCGGGGGTCATGGTCGCCGCCAAGACCGACCGGGCGCACCGGGGCCTCTCCGCCCTGTTCGCCGCCCACGACATCGAACGCCGCTACGTGGCGCTGGTGCGCGGCGCGCCCGACCCCCTGCGCGGCGTGGTGGAGGCGCGCATCGGCCGCTCGCCGCACGACCGCAAGAAGATGGCCGTGCTGCGCGGAGAGGCGGGGCGTGAGGCGGCGACGCGCTACGTCGTGCAGGCGAGCTACGGGCCGGCCGCGCGCGCCTCCGCCGCGCGGGTCGAGTGCACGCTGGAGACCGGGCGAACCCACCAGATCCGCGTCCACATGGCGCACAAGGGATCGCCGGTGCTCGGCGACGCGATCTACGGCACGGGCTCTCCTGCCGCGCTGGTGCGCGAGGCTATGGCGGCCTCCGGGCTGTCGCGGCAGGCGCTGCATGCGGCGGTGCTGGGCTTCGTTCACCCAATGACCGGCGAAGCGTTGCGGTTCGAGACGCCGCTTCCACGCGACATGGCCGCGCTGGAAACGGCCCTTGCGGCCCTGCGCTGACGGTTACACCCCCGCGACCGCAAAAAACCTAGCCTGGGAGTCGGATATTTTGCGTGCCGCAGGTGCGAAAGGGCTTAAACGCGCCGCAACCCGGGTCTATATGGGATCGTTGCAGAACACACGAGGACGCCGCACTCCCACGACCCCACTAGCCCCCTGCGCGAGAACGACGAGTTCGGAGCGCTTCGGACGGCGAGGCCGGGCGACGCCCCCCGAGGTGGTCTTTGAACCCAGGGGATGCAAGACAGTATGGCCGTAAATGCGCTCGCGATGGTCTCTCCCGAGGGCGGGCTCTCCCGCTACCTCACCGAGATCCGCAAGTTTCCGATGCTCACCAAGGACGAGGAGTTCATGCTCGCCAAGCGCTGGCGCGAGCATGAGGACTCCGAGGCCGCCCACCGGCTGGTGACCAGCCACCTGCGGCTCGTGGCCAAGATCGCCATGGGCTACCGCGGCTACGGCCTGCCGATCGGCGAGGTGATCTCCGAAGGCAACGTCGGCCTGATGCAGGCGGTGAAGAAGTTCGAGCCCGACAAGGGCTTCCGCCTGGCCACCTACGCCATGTGGTGGATCCGCGCCTCGATCCAGGAATACATCCTGCGCACCTGGTCGCTCGTGAAGATGGGCACGACCGCTAACCAGAAGAAGCTGTTCTTCAACCTGCGCAAGGCGAAGGCGGAGATCTCGGCCTTCGAGGAAGGCGACCTGCACCACGAGGCGGTGGACCACATCGCCACCCGTCTGGGCGTCACCAAGGACGACGTCATCAGCATGAACCGGCGCCTCTCGGGCCCGGACTCCTCGCTGAACAGTCCGCTCCGCAGCGACTCTGAAAGCGAGTGGCAGGACTGGCTGAAGGACGACAACGCCGTCAACGCCGAGACTTTAGTCGCCGAGACCGAGGAGTATTCCCAGCGCATGGGGCTCCTGGGCGACGCGATGAAGGACCTGACGGACCGCGAGCGCCACATCCTGACCCAGCGCCGGCTGAAGGACGAGCCGATCACGCTGGAGGAACTCGCCGGCGAATACGGCGTCTCCCGCGAGCGCGTGCGCCAGATCGAGGTTCGGGCGTTCGAGAAGCTGCAGAAGGCGATGAAGCAGGCCGCGGTCGAAAAGAACTTCGTCGCCGCCTGATCCCGCGACGTCGGCCGGCCGCCTCAGCGCGCCGGCCAGCCCGCCAGAAGCGCCCGAAGCGTCGCCACCGTCGCCAGCGGCTGGTCCAGCATGACGTGGTGGTCCGCCTCGGGGATCGCCAGCATCGGCGAGCCCCGCGGCGCGTGCAGGCGGGTGTAGTCCACCACCTCGGCCTGCATCAGCTTGGAGCGTTCGCCCCAGGCGAAGGCGATGGGGCAGCGGGCGGCGGCGAGTTCCGCCTCCTGCTCCATGCGCCCGGCGCCGTCGAACTTGCGCCAGAAAAACGGGTCGAACCGCCACGTCCAGCCCGCGCCGCCCTGGGTGCCGGGCGCGCCGTCATCCACCGCGTGCAGCGAGGCGCGGGCGATGTGGTCGAGCAGGAACAGGTTCTCGCAGGGCTGCGGCGGCATCAGGCGGAAGCGGGCCAGCGCCGCGGTCAGGTCTGGATAGACGCGGTGGCCGGTCTCGCGCCGGGGCGGTCCCTTCCAGCGCTTCTCCGGCGGCCGCACACCGGCGTCCAGGATCACCATCGACCGCAGACGCTCGCCCGCGCGGGCGGCCAGCACCGTGCCGATCGAGCCGCCGAAGGAGTGGGCGGCGACGTCCGGCGGCCCCGCCTCGAACAGGCCCGCCGCCTCCGCCCCCTGCAGCGCCTCCTGCATCAGGGCCTCGAAGGTGTAGCGCTCGCGCCAGCCCGACCGCCCCATCCCGGACCAGGAGATCGCGGCGCAGCGGTGGGTCGCGGCGAAGAAGGGGGCGATGAAGCTCCACCAGTCGGCGTGCGCCCCGTTGCCGTGCAGGAAGAGCAAGCCCGGCCTGCCGCGCTCGCCCCACGCCAGGGTCTCGATCGCACAGCCCTCGACCGGGACGAAGGTCCGCTCCGGCGCGTGCGACAGCGCCTTTTCGAACCAGGCGGGCGCCAGGGGGCGGGCGCCGCCGAACCGTCCCAGAGGCGAGACGAGGTCCGGATCGCGCTCCTCCGGCGCCGTCTGGGCGAACCCCCGGGGCGGCGGGGCGCCGGCGTCGTCGCTCACGCGGGGACCTTCCGGGCGTCGTCGGCGAAGGCCTTCTCGCCCGGGCGGGGTTCGCGGGGCCCGAGCGCCTTGAACACGCCCGTGCCCGCGATCAGCGTGCGTTCCCCGCACCAGACGCGGCCGCGCACGGTGTAGAGGTCGTCGACCTCCGACAGCAGCTCGCTCCCCGCCTCCACCCACTCCCCCAGCTTGGCGGAGGAGAGGAAGTCGCACGTCAGCCGCACCGTCACCCAGAAGGACGAGCGCTGCACCGAGACCAGGTTGCCCCACGCCACGTCCGCCAGCGTCACCAGCATGCCGCCGTGCGCGTTCATCAGCCCGTTGGTGTGGTGCTCCTGCACAAGGAAGCCGAAGGTGCGGCGGCGCGGCTCACCCGGAGCCACAGGCCAGTCCTTGCGGTAGACGGGGCCCGTCTGACGGCCGAACCCGCGGCGCCAGTCGAGGATCTCGTAGCCCTCCGGAACCTCCCGCCGATCCCCCTCGGTGACGTCGTCGCTCATCGCGCAGGCTCCTTCGCAGCTGCGAGACTAGGCCCCGCGGCCGCGCGCGCAATGGTGACGTGGGGTCAGCCGGTGGGCGCCAACCCTGCGGCGGCCAGCGCCTCCGCCTGCCGGGCGGCGACGGCCTCCTGGCTGAAGCCCTCCAGCGAGGCTTCGAACATGGCGCGCCAGTTCAGCTCGGCGCCCAGGTGCAGGAAGGCGGCGCCGAGGCCGATGGCGGCGCGGTCCATGAACACGAATTCGCGCGGGATCGTCACGGGCGTCCCGGTGGTCGCGGCGCGCGCCTTGAGGGCCTGGCGCACACGGAAGGCCTCGCGCCGGCCGTACTCTCCGGGCGCAATCCCATCGGCGACGGTGCGCACCCGGTCGTCGAGCAACGGTCCGTAGATGAAGCGCGCCCAGAGGTTGAGCACGTCCACCAGCTCGTCCGAGAGATCCGCGAACCCCCAGGATCGGTAGGCGGCGAACTGCCCCTCGCGGTCGTCGGTGGAGAGCGCCCGGTAGAGCCGCACCACGCCCGCCACGAATCGCGTCGGGAAGATGCGGATGCAGCCGAAGTCCAGGAGGTTCAGGCGCTCCGCCCCCTCGGCCAGCGAGTAGTTGCCGAGGTGCGGGTCCCCGTGGATGACGCCCAGCGTGGTCATCGGCCGCCACCAGGCGTCGAACAGAAGCCGCGCGATGCGGTTGCGCGTTTCGAGGTCGGCGTCCTTGAAGGTGAGGAGGCCGCGGCCCTCGAGCCAAGTCATCGACAGCAGGCGCCGGGTCGAGAGCTCCGGCAGCGCCTGCGGCACGGCGATGTCGTCGCGGGCTGCGAAGAAGCGGTGGTAGAGCGCCATGGCCTTGGCCTCGCGCTCGTAGTCCAGCTCCTCCCGCAGCCGGTCGCCTACTTCCGCCAACAGTTCGGAGGCGTCGAGCGAGCGTTCCATCCGCTTGGCGAGCCCCAGGAGCGTGCGGAGCTGGCCGAGGTCGCTCTCCACCGCGCTTTGCATCTCGGGATACTGGAGCTTCACCGCCAGCGCACGGCCGTCAGGCGCGACCGCCCGGTGCACCTGCCCAAGGGAGGCGGCGGCGGCGGGGGTCATGTCGAAGTCGCTGAACCGCGCGCGCCAGTCCGGGCCGAGCTCCGACGCCATGCGGCGGCGCACGAAGCCCGCGCCCATGGAAGGCGCATTGGCCTGCAGCTCGGCGAACTCCTTGGCGAACTCGGGCGGCAGGAGGTCGGGCACGGTGGCGAACATCTGCGCCGCCTTCATCAGGGGGCCTTTCAGCCCGCCCAGCGCCGCCTTGATCGCCCGGGCGTTCCTCGCGTCGGAGTCGTCGCCGCCGAACAGGCGGTTGGCGCCCACGCTCACGCCCGCGCCCGCCAGCCCCGCGCCCACCTGCGCGAAGCGGCGCACGCGGCCGGAGAGGCGGTCGCGTTCGGGGTCGGCGGGCGGCTGGCTCATGGCGTCGAGATAGGCGTTGCGCGTCGCCGGCGCACGACGCGCGGCGCGAATGCGCTCGCCGACGCTTGATCCGGGCTGAACGGCGTCGGATGGTATGTCATGGATCATCAAATCTCCGCCCGTCCGGGAGCCTGCCTCATCGTTGGCGCCGGCGACGGGCTGGGCGGCGCGATCGCTCGAGCGTTCGCGGGCGAGGGACTGGAGGTCTGCGTCACCCGCCGGCCGCGCCACCTGGATCAGCTGGAGGCGCTGGCCGGCTCGATCCGCGAGGGCGGCGCCCGCGCCCACGCCTTCGGCGTCGACGCGCGGTCCGAGGCGGAGATGGTGGCGCTCTTCGACCGCATCGAGGCGGAGGTCGGCCCGCTTGAGGTGGTGGTCTTCAACATCGGCGCGAACGTGCGCTTCGGCGTCGTGGAGACCACGGAGCGCG
>CAZZZR010000070.1:0-10748 GCA_964658605.1 uncultured Caulobacter sp.
TTGTACTGGGCGCGCTGCTGGAAGTCGGCCTGCACGCCGTACTTGTCGAAGGCGCGCTTGAAGAACAGCGTCTCCATCGCCGAGCCCGTGGCCTGCAGCGAGCTCTGCGGCTGCATCCAGAAGCCGCCGCGCGAGGCGGCTCCCAGCATGTACGTGGCGACCGGCAGACCGGAGGGATAGAGCCCTTGACTATGGGCGATCACGGGCTTGCCCGCCGCACGGAAGCCTTGCAGCGCGCCGCGGAGCTCGTCGGCGGCGGCGGGAGCCATGCCGCCTTCCGGCAGGCGGATCAGGAGGGCTGAGACGGCGGGATCGGCGGCCGCGAGCCGGATGCGCTCCACCGCCGAGACGAGCGACAGCTTGCGGCCGGTCACGAAGGCGAAGGGGTCGAAGGGGTCCTGGTCGGGCAAGGCCTGGCGCAGGTCGAGGCTCAGGACGGCATGGGCGGGGGTGGGGGCGGGCTTGGCCGCCGAGATCAGGCTGACGGCCAGCACCAGCGGCAGGCCGATGAAGAACAGCGCCAGGGCGGCGAACACGCCCGCCATGGTCAGGAGAAACTGCTTCATCCGGCGCTCCGTCCCCGCGCCGCGGGCCGCGGGCGAGACCGGCGCACCCTAGCTGCGCCGCGCGCCGGGCGCGAGGGGAGGAAGCCGAGAGGCGAGGCGGGAAAGATGGTCGGAGTGGCAGGATTCGAACCTGCGACCCCCGCGTCCCGAACGCGGTGCTCTACCAGACTGAGCCACACTCCGACGTGGAGGCCGGGCTTATAGGCGGTTTGGGAGGCCGTGCAAGCCTGCCGCGACGGTGAGCGGGACGGGGGTGCGGCCGGTTGCAAGGGGTGGGGGCTTGCGCTATCTGCACCGCCTCGCGCGACGGCCCCTAAGGGTCCGCGTCGCCGGCACCGCCGACCTCCTCGCCGGGGGGTGCGGCCGCGCTGGGGGATGGTGTAATGGTAACACTGCGGTTTTTGGTACCGTCATTCTAGGTTCGAGTCCTAGTCCCCCAGCCAGGCCGACCGAGACCCCCCGAGCATGGACACCTGAAACGGGGACTACATCTTCCCCTTCAGCGCATCGCTCGGCATCACCTCGACGTTGAGGTGGTAGAGGTCGAGCCCTTCGTGGTCGGTGACGTCCATCGTGAAGCGGTCTTCCAGGTGTTCGGCTTCCTCGATCAGGGTCTGGCCCACCGACTTCAAAGCTTCCGTCCTCGCCTGTCTGTGATCTGGAAGCTCTGTGCCCTCCACGTCACGGTACTCTTTGCCGCCATGCGAGTTGAAGTGGTAGCGCGCCATGGATGCTCTCCTGCAACCCCAACCGTTTGAGGGGCGCTGGAGTTGCTAAGAAAATTGCGGGCCGGCGCGCACGCCCCGCCCGGGTGCTCAGGCCCGCTTGTCCCAGTAGGCGTCGCGCAGCAGGCGCTTGTAGAGCTTGCCGGTGGCGTGGCGGGGGAGTTCGGCCATGAAGTCGATCCTGCGGGGCGTCTTCACGTGGCTGAGGTTGGCGCGGGCGAAGGCGGTGAGCTCGGCGGCCAGCGCCTCGCCCGCGGCGGCCCAGTCCAGCGGCTGGACCACGGCGACCACCTCCTCGCCCATCTCCTCGTGCGGGCCGCCGAACACGGCGACGTCGGCGACCTTGGGGTGGGTGACCAAGAGGTTCTCGATCTCGGCCGGATAGATGTTCACCCCGCCCGAGATGATCATGAAGCTCTTGCGGTCGGTCAGGTAGAGGTAGCCGTCCTCGTCCAGCCAGCCGACGTCGCCCAGCGTGGACCAGCCGTGGGCGTTGTGGCTTTCGGCCGTCTTGTCCGGGTCGTTGTGGTATTCGAACGCGCCGCCGCCCGAGAAGTAGACGGCGCCCTCGGCGCGGGGCGGCAGCACCTCGCCCGCTTCGTCCAGGATCTTCACCTCGGCTGTGAGGCCCTTGCCGACCGAGCCCTTGTGCTCGAGCCACTCGCTTGCGCTGATGGCGCAGAAGCCGTTGCCTTCCGTGCCGGCGTAGTATTCGTGCACGATCGGCCCCCACCAGGCGATCATCTGCTCCTTGACCGGGACGGGGCAGGGGGCCGCCGCGTGCCAGGCCGTCTGCAGGGAGGAGACGTCGTAGCGCGCGCGCACCTCGTCCGGCAGCTTCAGCATCCGCACGAAGTGGGTCGGCACCCATTGGGCGTGCGTCACGCGATACTGCTCGACGTACTTCAGGGCGAGTTCGGGATCGAACCGCTCCATCACCACGACCGTGCCGCCGAGGTGCTGCACCGCCATCGTCCAGCGCAGCGGCGCGGCGTGGTAGAGCGGGGCGGGCGAGAGGTAGACCATGTCCGGCGTGAAGCCGTAGAGCGCCATGCCCAGGCCCATCAGCGGGCTGGGATTGGAGCCGAGCTCGCCGTCGTGCAGCGGGTGCTTCACTCCCTTGGGACGGCCCGTGGTGCCCGAGGAATAGAGCATGATCCCGCCCGGCTCGGGATCGGCGATCGGCGTGGTCGGGAAGGTAGCGCGGGCGTCCTCGAAGCTCGCATAGTCGCCCGCCACGCCGTCGCACATGAAGCGCGTCACGTCGGGAAGCGCCATCGCGACCTGCAGCGCCGTCTCGGCCACACCCCTTGAGGCGATCAGCACGCGGCAGTCGCCGTCGCGCACGATGTACTCGACTTCCGCCGCCGACAGCTTGGAGGAGATGCATGTCAGGTAGACGCCGGTGCGCTCCGCCGCCCACACCACCTCGAAGTAGCGGGGCGAGTTGTCCATGAACATCGCGACGCCCTCGCCGCGCTTGAGCCCGAGCGACCGCAGCAGGTGCGCGCCCTGGTTGGCCCGCTCGTCGAGCTGGCGGTAGGTGACGGTCTCGCCCGAAGCCGCCATGACGTAGGCGGCCTTGTCGGGCGTCGCGGAGGCGTGGGCGACGGGGTGCATGGCGAGCGCGCCCGATCAGACGCGCTCGATGATGATGGCTGGCGCCATGCCTCCGGCCGCGCACATTGTCACGAGGCCGCGCTTCAGGTCGCGCCGCTCCAGCTCGTCCAGCATGGTCCCGATCAGGATGGAGCCGGTGGCGCCGATCGGATGGCCCAGCGCCATGGCCCCGCCGTTGACGTTCACCTTGTCGCGGTCGAGCTTCAGGTCGCGGATGAACTTCTCGGCCACCACGGCGAAGGCCTCGTTGATCTCGAACAGGTCGATGTCGTTTATCGTGAGCCCCGCCTTCTCCAGCACCTTGCGCGCGGCGGGGACGGGGGCGTTGAGCATCAGCGTCGGGCTGTCGCCGACGTTGGCCATGGCGACCACGCGGGCGCGAGGCTTCAGGCCGTGCCTCCTGGCGTAGTCGGGCGAGGCCAGCAGCACGGCCGCCGCCCCGTCGACCACGCCCGAGCTGTTGCCGGCATGGTGGATGTGCTCGATCTTGAGGTCCGGATATGCGGCGTTGATCAGACCGCCGTAGGTCGTGCCCTCCTCGTCGATCGGGACAGCCGCGACGGCGGCGAAGCTGGGCTTCAGCGCCGCCAGCCCTTCGCGTGTGGTCTGCGGACGCGGGAACTCCTCCCTGTCGAGCGCCAGCCGCCCGTCCTCGTGGTGGACCGGCACGAGGCTCTTGTCGAAGTGGCCGCCCTTGATGGCGGCGTCGGCGCGCTGCTGGCTGACCAGCGCCAGGTCGTCGGCGGCTTCGCGGCTGATCCCTTCAAGCGTGGCGATCGCGTCGGCGCAGACGCCCTGGTGGCTCTGCGGGTGGCGTGCGCGCAGGCGCAGGTTGCCGCTGTCCATGGTGAAGGGCTGGTCGCGGCCGGGGGCGGACGAGGTGTAGCTCATCATCTCCGTGCCGCCCGCGATGACGAGGTCCTCCATCCCCGACATCACCATGGCGGCGCCGAGGTTCACCGCGGTGATGCCCGAGCCGCAGAAGCGGTCCAGCGTCACGCCGGACGAGCGAACGTCGTAGCCCGCGTCCAGCGCCGCCATCCGGCCGAGGTCGCCGCCCTGCTTGCCGCGCTGGCTGGAGGTCCCCCAGATGATGTCGTCCACCTCGGCGGTGTTCAGCCCGTTGCGTTCGGCGATCGCGCCCAAGACGGCGGCGCCCAGCTGCTGCGGGTGGATGTCGGCGAGCGCCCCTTTGCCGACCTTGCCGATGCCGCGCGGCGTGCGGCACGCGTCGATGATCAGGGCCTCGGTCATCGCATCCTCCCGGTTATCGTTGTTCAGGAGAGGGTGCACCCAAGCGCGAGCCGGCCGCAAGCGGCCGTAGGGTCAACTCATCGGGTTGGCGGGCGGCGACGGGTCCGGCGGCAGGGGGATGAATTCGTCGTGGTCGGCGTCCGGCAGCTTCATGCGGCCGGCGCGCCAGTCGGCCTTGGCCTGCTCGATCCGGTCCTTGGAGGAGGAGACGAAGTTCCATTCGACGAAGCGCGGGCCGACCGGCTCGCCGCCCAGCAGCATCACCGTCGAGGGCTGGGTCGCCTTGACCGTCACGGTGTCGCCGGGCGCGAAGACGGCCATGCGGCCTGGGCCCAAAACCTCGCCGTCGATCTCCACCTCGCCGGTCGCGATGTAGGCGGCGCGTTCCGTGTACTCCGGTTGCATCGCCGCGACCGCGCCCGGCTGTAGGTTCCAATGCACGTAGAACATCGGCGAGTGGGTCTTCACCTTCGCCTCGGCGTGGAAGGCCTTGCCGGCGATCAGCCGGGCCTGCAGGCCGTTCCCCTCGAAGGAGGGCAGGTCCTCCATCGGGTGGTGGGAAAAGGCGGGGGCGGCCTCCTCCTCCTCGGTCGGGAGCGCCACCCAGGCCTGGATGCCGTGCAGCCGGTCGCCATGCAGCCGCCCCTTCTCGAACCGTTCGGAATGGGTGATGCCGGAGCCGGCGGTCATCCAGTTCACCTCGCCCGCGCGGATCGCCTGCTCCGAGCCCACGCTGTCGCGGTGCATGATCTCGCCCTCGAACAGGTAGGTGATGGTCGAAAGCCCGATGTGCGGGTGCGGGCGCACGTCCACGCTCCTGGGCAGCCCCGGAGCGAAGTCGGCCGGGCCCATGTGGTCGAAGAAGACGAAGGGGCCGACCATGCGGTGCTGCGCATAGGGCAGGACGCGACCGACCTCGAACCCGCCGAGGTCTTTCCTGCGCTGGTTGATGACGAGCTCGATCATGGCGGTCTCCCGGCTACGGGCTGACGCTACGCCGCCGGACCGCCGGGGGGAACGGAGGGATCGGAACCGCTCCGTTTCGGCCGTCGTGCGGCGGCCGGCTCCGCCGACGCGGACCGGGCCGCCAGTGCCTCGCGGAACGCCTCGCCCGGCTCGACGACCAGCGACTGGCTCGCCCCCGCCAGCGCGATCCCGGCCTTGGCGAAGGCGGCCAGCACGTCGAAGTAGAGCTGGCTGCGCACGCCGTAGGCGTCGCGCGGGCCGTCGACATAGGCGAAGCAGCGGAACGTCACCGCCCCGTTGGTCACCGCGTCGATGAAGACCTTCGGCTCGGGGTCGCACAGCACGTCGTCGTGGCGGTCGAACGTCTCCAGGATCAGCTGCCGCGCCTGCGCCGCGCGGGTGGGATCGCCGATCGCCACGAGCACCTCCGCCCGCCCCCGCGGCGCGTGCAGCGTCTTGTTCTGCACCGCCTTGGTGACGAGTTCCGAGTTGGGCACCAGCACCGTCGAGCGGTCCAGCAGCTGGATCTCCGTGGCGCGCACGCGGATGTGGCGCACGTCGCCCTCCACGCCCGAGACGTTGACCCAGTCGCCCACCTTCACCGGCCGCTCTGCGAGCAGGATGAGGCCGGAGACGAAGTTCTGCACGATCTGCTGCAGACCGAAGCCGATGCCGACCGAGAGCGCGCTGGCGATCAGCGCCACCTTGTCCAGCCCCAGTCCGGCGGAGGCCAGCGCCCAGAAGATCGCCGCGCCCATGCCCAGGTAGCCGACTGCGGTGGAGATCGAGTTCTTCACCCCCACGTCCCAGCCGGTCGCGGGCAGGTAGCGCTTGTCGAGCCATCGCTGCAGGCCCCGCACCAGCGCGACGCCGATCACCAGGCTCAGGAGGCCCCCGAGCACCGCGCCGGGCGAGATCACCAGCGTGCCCACCCGCAGGGTCCGCCCCGCCGAGAGGAGCTGGCTCCAGGTGGTGTTCGCGCCGCGGCCGAAGGGGCTCAGCGCCAGCGTCAGGAACATCGCCAGCAGCAGCAGGCGCACCGCCGCCGAGGTCAGCACGCCCAGCTGCTCGACCGTCGAGCGCCGCAGGTCGAAGACCACGACCAGCGACCGCTCGGCCCAGCCGCCGCCCGAGAACGCCGCGTCGCACAGATCGTCGACGAAGGTGAGGAGGAGGTAGGCCAGGCCCGCGATCAGCCCGATCCAGTAGATCTGGCCCGCCACCATCGCGCCGAACACGGCGTAGCCGAGCAGCGTCGCCGTGAGCGACACGGCGATCGCCGCCGCGACCGCCACCGCGACCAGGCTCCATCCCGAGGACCTCCGCTCCGCGCCGGCGGTCGGCCTGGGTCCGCCGTTCCCGCCGGCCTCGTCGCCGCGCGGGGGTCGCGAGCGGCTGACGCCCAGCAGCACGAGCGCCGCCGCCGCCATCAGCGAGTAGGCCACCCCGATGGCGCAGTGCGCGGCCACGGTGGCGGCAAGGCTCGCGCCGACGACGCTGTTCAGGCGCAGGACCATCAGCCCCGCCATCGTCACCAGCGCCACGGCGTAGGGGAGCGCCGCCAGCCGTCTGGCCGTGGCGTCCGAGACCGGCGCGATCCGCCAGGACGGCGCCTCCGGCCGCAGCAGCGCGCGGCCCACGCCGACCACCACCGCCCCCCAGGCGACGGCGAACACCAGGCTGTCGGCGAGGGACGCGGCGCGCCCCGACAGCACGCCGCTCCACTTGGCGGCCACCGCCATCGCCGCCGCCGCCGCGACCGGGACCACGACGTCGATGACGAGGTTCCCCACCGCGAAGGCCGAGCGGCGCAGCGACGTCGGCGGGATGTCAGCGATCACCCGGCGCCGGGCCCAGGCGGCGAAGAACAGCCCCACCGGCCACAGCAGCAGCAAGGCCGCTCCGGCGCCCGCGGCCAGGATGAGCGCCGCGCGAGGCTCGCGCGCCGTCCGCGCGGCGTCCGCCGCCTCGACCGCCGCGTGGCCGACCCTGGCGAGGTCGGGGGGCAGCGAGCTCGCGAGGTCCGTCCAGAAGGCGGGCGTCAGCGGGGAGTAGCCCCGGCGGAAGGTGCGGGCGTTGAAAAGCTCGCGCTCGCGCTCGGCCACATCGTCCACCGCCTGCGCCGCCGCGACGGAGAGCAGGCGCCCGCCCTTCACGTTCCCGTCGATCGACGCCCGGCGCGCCGCGAGATCGCGCCTGACCCGGGCGATGCTGGGCTCCTCGCCGCCGGGCGCGGTCGGAGGAGGGCCGAGCTGGGCCAGTCGCGCGTCCACGACGGCGAGGTCGGATTGGCCCTGGGCGGCGACCTTGTCTCCCAGCGCCTGGAGGGCCAGCGCCTGCGCGCGCAGCGGCGGCAGGGCGTCGCTGTTGGTCGCCGAGGCAATGTGGTGTTCGAGGTCCAGAAGCTGGGCGCGGATTTTCGCGGCGTCGAGGGCGGGCGCGGTGGGCTGTCCCAGCGCCGCGCCCGCGAACGTGAGACCGAGAAGGACCAGCAGACCCGCAACGAGGCGACGCATGGATGTTCCGCAAGGCGGCCCGCCCGTCCGGGCCTGCGTTACGGTCCTAGCGGCAAGCCGAAGCGGGGGCGAGCCCGGAGGCGATCCGAAGGCGGGCTTCGTTCAGGCGACCACGGCGCGGAGCGCTCGCGTGATGACCCGCAGCTCGTACGGCTTGGCGAAGAAGCGCCCGTGCCGGGGAAGGTCCGCGTCGGACAGACAGGCGGTGCCCGACGTGACGACCACGCGCAGTCGCGGCCGAATGGCCTGCGCGCGCCAAGCCAGGTCGAGCCCACAAAGTGGGCCGGGCATCTGTACGTCGGTGAACAGCGCATCGACGTCGGGGTTCGCCGCGATGGCGTCCAGGGCCTCGGCGCCGTCCGCCGCCTCGATCACCGTGAATCCCTCGTCTTCGAGCGTCAGGCAGGCGTCGAGGCGGAGCAACGGATCGTCTTCCGCGACGACGACCAGAGGTTTCCGAGGATCGTACATGACGAGCTAACCAGCCCTGCACCCCGCAGTTCCGCCTCGCCGCCCTTTATCCGCTCCTGTGTTTTCAGTCGCACACGGCCATGGGCGGGCATCGTCACAGGGCGACGGCCTTCATCGACACGGCGGGGTCGGCGAGCCTTTCGGGATCGACCTGCCGGCGGGAGGCGATCAGCAGGCGCCCGCCCATGAATTCCGGAGGCGCGTTCACCGCCTCCACCGCCTGGACACGCCCCTGCGCGTCGAGGTGGAAGACGGCGAAGCGGCCTTCTCCAGGATCGCCGCGGAGCACGGTGGAGGCGACGTCGAAGGGCAGTCCCGCGATCTGCAGCTTCACGTCGTACTGGTCGCTCCAGAACCAGGGAGTCTCGGGCGTCGGAGCGGGCTTGCCGCAGAGCGCGGCGGCGGCCTGCTTGGCCTGTTCGAGCGCGTTGGGCACGCTCTCCAGGCGCTGGCGTCGGTCGTAGATCGGCAGCGGGCGCGCCGTGCAGTCGCCGATCGCGAACACCGCCGGGTCGGCGGTGCGCGCTTCCAGGTCGACCACGATCCCGTTGTCGCAGGCCAGGCCCGCGGCCTGCGCCAGCTCCACGTTCGGCTGCGCGCCCACCCCGACCAGCACGAGGTCGGCCGCGATCGCTTCGCCGTCGGCGAGCCGCACGGCGGTCGCCCGCCCGCCGCTTCCCTCGATCGCCTCCACGGCCGCGTCGAACGCGAACCGCACGCCCTCGGCGCGGTGGCGGGCTAGGAAGAAGGCGGAGAGCTCGGGGCAGGCGACGCGCGCCAGGAGGCGGGGTTCGCGCTCCAGCACCACCGCCTCCGCGCCGAGCGCGCGGGCGCTGGCCGCGGCCTCCAGCCCTATGTAGCCGCCGCCGATCACCACCAGCCGCGCCCCGGGACGCAGCGCCGCCTTCAGGCGATCCGCGTCCTGCGCCGTCCGGAGCGCCATGACGCCGTCGAGCGCCGCGCCGGGAAGGGGAAGGGCGCGAGCCCGCGCGCCGGTGGCGAGCACCAGCGCGTCGTAGGCCAGCTCGCTCCCGTCGGAGAGCCGCACGGCGCGCCCGGCGAGGTCCAGCCCCGTCGCCCGCGTCCCCAGGCGCAGGGCGATCTGATGCTCGGCGTAGAAGCTGTCCGGACGCAGCGCGAGGGCGTCCGCGTCCGCCTCGCCCTTCAGCCACGCCTTGGACAGGGGAGGGCGCTGGTAGGGCGGATAGGGCTCGTCGCCGATGAGCGTGATCGGCCCGGCCCACCCCTGGCGGCGCAGCTCCGCGGCCAGGGCGCCCGCGGCGTGCCCAGCGCCGACCACGACGACGCGGCCGCCGACGTCCGTCATGCGAACAGCCTTTCCGCGTGCCAGCGCAGGTGGTCCTCGATGAAGCTCGCGATGAAGAAGTAGCCGTGGTCGTAGCCGTCGCGGCGGTGAACGGTCAGGTCCAGCCCCGTGCCCGCGGCCGCCCGCTCCAGCAGCTCGGGCTTGAGTTGGGTCTCCAGGAAAGGGTCGGCCAGGCCCTGGTCGATCAGGAGAGCGCAGTCGGTGCGGGCGCCGTCCTCGATCAGGGCAACGGCGTCGTGCTCGCGCCAAGCTTCGCGGTCGGGGCCGAGGTAGCCGCCCAGCGCCTTCTCGCCCCAGGGAACCTGCGATGGCGCGCAGATGGGGGCGAAAGCGGAGACCGCGCGGAACCGCAAGGGGTGGTTCAACGCCAGCGTCAACGCGCCGTGGCCTCCCATCGAGTGGCCCATTACCGACTGGCGGTGAAGGTCGGCGTCCGGCAGCTCCGCCCTGACGAGCGCGGGCAGCTCGCGCGCCACGTAGCTCCACATGCGGTAGTTGGCGGCGTAGGGCGCCTCGGTGGCGTCGACATAGAAGCCCGCGCCCAGGCCGAAGTCCCAGGCGCCCTGCGGGTCGTCGGGCACGGCCCCTCCGTCGAGCGCTGGGCCGCGGGGGCTGGTGTCGGGCGCGATCAGCATGACGCCCAGCTCGGCGGCGACCCGCTGCGCGCCGGCCTTCTCGGTGAAGTTCGCCTCGGTGCACGTCAGGCCCGAGAGCCACCAGATCACGGGAACCGGACCGTCCCGCGCCGCGGGGGGGTGGAAGACCGCGAAGCGCATCGGCGTCTGGGTCTCGGCGGAGGCGTGGCGATAGACCGTCTGCACCCCGCCGAACGCCCGCGCGGCCGAGACCCGCTCCAGCGTCGCGCCGTCGTCCGCCATCCCGCCTGCTCCGCTAGCCGGAGCCTTCTGGAGCACGAGGGCCGCAGGCGTGTCCACCTGCGGCCCCATGCCGATTTCAGATCGTGACGGACGAGCCGTCAGGCGGCCAGGTCGAATCGGTCGGCCTCCATGACCTTGGTCCAGGCCTTCACGAAGTCGGCGACGAACTTCTCCTTCGCGTCGCTCGACCCATAGACCTCGGCGAAGGCACGCAGCTGGGAGTGCGAGCCGAACACGAGGTCCACCCGCGTGCCCGTCCACTTCGGCGCATGGGTGTCACGGTCACGCCCTTCGTAGACGCCCTCCTGGCCGGGGATGGGCTTCCACTCGGTGTCGATGTCCAGGAGGTTCAGGAAGAAGTCGTTGGTCAGGACGCCGGGCGTCTGGGTGAAGACGCCGTGCTTGGCGCCGCCGTGGTTGGCGTC
>CAZZZR010000071.1:0-10736 GCA_964658605.1 uncultured Caulobacter sp.
GCTTGCGCGCCGCCACCTCGTCGCGCTTGTAGGCGGCGATCCGCGCCAGGATGTCGCCGGCGGCCGCGCCCGGTCGGGCGGCGGCCGGCGTGTCGCTCAGGATGTCGGTCACGGGAGCGTCTTTCCGCAGATGGCGCGAAGGGTGCGCAGGGCGTCGCGGGCGGCGTGGGAGTCGATCGATTCGGCGGCCATGCGCACTCCTTCCGACAGCTCCCCCGCGCGGCCCCCCACCACCAGGGCGGCCCCGGCGTTCAGGAGCACGATGTCGCGGTAGGCGCCTTCCCGCCCGTCAAGAATATCCGTTAACGCCGCGGCGTTGCACGCGGGGTCGCCGCCGCGCAGCGCATCGGGGGCGGCGCGAGGCAGGCCGGCGTCTTCCGGCGCGATCGTGAAGCGCCGAAGGCCGCCGCCGGCCCATTCGACGACCTGGGTCTCGCCGGTCGTGGTCAGTTCGTCCAGCCCCTCGCCGTGGACCACCCAGACGCGCTCCGTCCCCAGCGCGCCGAGCGCCTGCGCCAGCGTCTCCAGCCGCGCAGGATCGTAGACGCCCACGACCTGCCGTCGCGCGCCCGCAGGGTTCGACAGCGGACCCAGGAGGTTGAACAGGGTGCGGAAGCCGAGCTCCGACCGCACCGGCCGCACGTGGCGCATCGCGGGATTATAGGCCGGCGCGTAGAGGAAGCAGACGCCCGCCTCGTCCAGCGCCTGGCGCGACCGCTCCGCCGACGCCTCGATGTCGATCCCCAGCGCGCCCAGCACGTCGCCCGCGCCGGAGCGGGACGAGGCGGCGCTCCCCCCGTGCTTGGCGACCTTCAGCCCCGCGCCCGCGACCACGAAGCTGACGGCGGTGGAGATGTTGAAGGTGTGCGCCCCGTCGCCGCCCGTTCCGCAGACGTCGATGGTCTCGACGCCCGGTCCGGGGTCGAAACGTACGGCGGCGCGGCGCATGGCGCGCACGCAGGCGAGGATTTCGGCCGCCGTCTCCCCGCGCATCCGGAGCGCCGTGAGGGCGCTGGCGACCTGCGCAGGGGTCGGCTCCCCGCGGAAGCAGGCGTCGAAGAAGGCCTCGGCGTCGGCCTCTGCGAGCACGCCGCCGGACGCCAGGATCTCCAGCAGCGGCCGGAAGGCGGCGGACATGGCGGGCGCTCAGGCGGCCGCGGCGACGGGGGAGCGTGCGACGCCGGCGAGGTCCAGGAAGTTGGCCAGGAGCGCCCGCCCGTGGTCGGTGGCGTAGCTCTCCGGGTGGAACTGCACGCCGTGGACCGGGCGCGACACGTGGGCCAGGCCCATGATCTCCCCGTCGTCGGTCCAGGCGGTGACGCTCAGCGAGGCGGGCAGGGTTTCGCGGCGGACGGCCAGGCTGTGGTAGCGGGTGGCGAGGTATCCGCCGGGCAGCCCTGCGAAGACGCTCGCGCCCTCGTGGCGGATCGGGCTGGTCTTGCCATGCATCAGCGTCTTGGCGCGCACCACCTCGCCGCCGAAGGCCTGGCCGATCGCCTGGTGGCCGAGGCAGACGCCCAGGATCGGCAGGTCGTCGGGCGCCTGCGCCAGGAGGGCGAGGCAGAGCCCCGCCTCGTTCGGCGTGCAGGGGCCGGGCGACAGCAGCACCGCCTGGGGCTTGAGCGCCAGCGCCTCGGCGGCGGTCAGCGCGTCGTTGCGCACCACGCGCGTCGGCGCGCCCAGGCACGCGAGCTCGTGCACCAGGTTGTAGGTGAAGCTGTCGTAGTTATCGACCACCAGGATCATCGCCCTCTCCCTAGGCGACGGGGAAGCGGCCGCCAAGCGCGCTCACCGAGGCTTAACCCTTCGGCCGCCACGATCGGAGGATGAGCACCGCCTCCTCCCCGGCCGACATCGACGCCGTCCGCGCCCGGCTTGCGGAGCCTGCCGCGCGGCGGGGATCGGCGCTGGCCCTGCTCGGCGCGGGAGGCTTCGCGGCGGTGAGCGGGCTGGCGCTGGCCGTCGCGGTGTTCGTCAGCGCCGGCGACCTGCCCTCCGCGCGCACCCCGCCGCCGCCCGCCGGCGCGCTGTTCCTGGGTGCCCGGTAAGCCCTATTCGAAGCGCCAGGCTTCCTGCGCGGCGCGGGCGAGCGCGCGGGCCTTGTGCAGCGTCTCCTCGTACTCGGCGTCGGGATCGCTGTCGGCCACGACGCCGCCGCCCGACTGCACGTGCATCGTCCCGTCCTTGAAGAGCGCGGTGCGCAGCACGATGCAGGTGTCCACGTCGCCGCCCGCTCCGATGTAGCCGGCCGCGCCGCCGTAGCCCAGGCCGCGCTTCACGCTCTCCAACTCGTCGATGATCTGCATGGCCCGCACCTTCGGCGCGCCCGACAGGGTGCCTGCGGGCAGCGCGGTCAGGATCACGTCGACCGGGTCGAGCGGGCGCGTCGCCTCGCCCTCGACGTTGGAGACGATGTGCATGACGTGGCTATAGCGCTCGACGCCGAAGGCCTGGGTGACCTTCACCTCGCCCGGTTTCGCATTCAGCCCGTTATCGCCGTCGCGGCCGAGGCCGATGGCGCGCCCGACGTCGTTGCGGCCGAGGTCGAGCAGCATCAGGTGCTCGGCGCGCTCCTTCTGGTCGGCGAGGAGTTCGGCCTCCAGCGCCGCGTCCTCCGCGGGGTCGGCGCCGCGGCGGCGGGTGCCCGCAATGGGGCGGATGGTGACCTTGCCGTCGCGGTAGCGGACCAGGATCTCAGGGCTCGATCCCGCCAGCTGGAAGCCGCCGAAGTTCAGGAAGTACAGGAACGGCGAGGGGTTCACCCGCCGCAACGCCCGGTAGAAGGCGAACGGGTCGCCGTCGTAGGCGCCGCTGAAGCGGTGGCTCGGCACCACCTGGAAGATGTCGCCGGCGGCGATGTAGCGCTTGGCGGCTTCCACCATCCCGCCGTAGGCGGCGCGGTCGACCGGCGAGACGGGGGCGGCGCGCTCCGCCGTCGGCGCGTCAGGCTGGCCGAGCGGGGGCGGGGGACGGCGCAGGTCCTGGGCGATCGCCGCCAGCCGCGCCTCCGCCTCCGCACGCGCGGCCTGCGCGGACAGCGCTGAGGGCCGCACGGGCGTGACCAGCACGATCTCCTGCGCCACGCCGTCGAAGATCGCCACGACCTGTGGGCGCATCAGCACCGCGTCCGGCAGATCCAGCGGGTCCGGGTTGGGCGGGCCCAGAGGCTCGGCGAGGCGGATCACGTCGTAGCCGAGCACGCCGAACAGGCCAGCGGCCATGGGCGGCAGGGCGGGGGGCAGGTCGATGCGCGACTCGGCCACGAGCGCCCGCAGGCTGTCGAGGGTGGAGGCGGTCTCGGGCGCGTAGCGGTCATCGGCGATCGCCGCCTCGCCGCGCGCGACCTCCGCCCTCTCGCCCCGAGCACGCCAGACGAGGTCGGGCGAGAGCGCGATGATGGAGTAGCGGCCTCGCCAGGCGCCGCCCTCCACCGACTCGAACAGGAAGCTGTTGGGGCGGCCCATTCCGATCTTCAGGAAGGCCGACACCGGCGTCTCGAGGTCGTCGACCAGCCGCGTCCAGACCACCTGGGCGCGGCCCTCGGCATAGGCGGCCGCGAAGACGTCCCGTGCCGGCTCGCAGCGCATGGGCGACCGCGCGTCAGGATGCGGGGGCGGCGGGCGCGCCGCCCGCGGGGACGTCGCCGAGGCCGAGCGCCGTCCGCGCCCGCTTGGCGTCGATCTGCGGCTTCATCTCGCTGCGGGCCGCTTCCCGCGCATGGCTCGCGATGTCGTCGTACAGCCCGAGCGTCGCCGCCCCCCGCGCCGCCTGGCTCGCCGCCACCAGCTGCGGCAGCGGGGCGGAGGAGACCTGGTCGACGCGCGCCAACACCATGGTCAGCTTGTCGGGCGCGACCACGACCGCCCCCGGCTTGCCGCCGAACACCGCGCCGAGCAGCCGTGGACCGAAGGCGGGATTCGGCTGGCCCGCGGTCGCGCGCGTGACGCCGGTCGCGTGCTGCACCGGAACGCCCACCGCCTTGGCGACTCCGTCCAGGTTGCCGTCCTTCTTCGCCTGCACGGTGAGGGCGTCGGCCTTGGCCTGCAGCGCCGTCGCCAGCTTGCCCAGCGTCAGCCGCTGCGACAGGGGCGCACGCACCGCGTCGAGCGGCACGGGGGCGGCGGGGTCCACCTTCTCCAGCCGGATGGCGTAGAACTCGCCGGGCGCGGCCTGCAGCACGTCGCTGTCGGCCCCGGGGGCGAGCGCGAAGGCGGTCTCGAACAGCTTCTGCGGGGCCGGCACGTGCTGGCCCCGGGCGTCCACGCCCTGCGCCGTGAACGGCGGCAGCGCGGTGACGGCCACGCCCACCTTGGCCGCCGCGTCGTGCAGGTTGGCGCCGCCCGAGCGGACGTCGTCGTACTTGCGCGCAAGGTCCTGCGCCTTGGCGGCGGCGGCGGCCAGGCGCGCCTCCTGCTCGATCTTGGGCCGCGCCTCGTCGAGCGTCACGGCCTTGCCCGGAGTGACGGCGGTGAGCTTGACGACCGCGGGGGCCAGCGCCCCGGCCACGGCGCGCACGTCGCCCGGCTTCATGGCGAAGGCGGCGTCGGCCACGGCGCGGTCGGGGATGGCGGTCGCGGGGCTGTCGGCCAGCACCACCGCCTGCACGCCGAGCGACCGGGCCACGGCGGCGGGATCCTCGCCCTTCTGCAGCCGAGCGACGACGGCCGGTCCTTCGGCGGCGGACTTCAGCGGGATCTGCACCAGGGAGCGCTTCTCGGGCGTGGACAGGCTGTCCTTCTCGAAGTCGAAGCGCTTCTGCACGTCCTTGGGATCAGGCGTGATCGTGGGGGCGAGCTGGGCGGCGGAGAAGCGCACGAGGCTGACGGTGCGGACCTCCGGGCGCTGGAAGGCCGCGGCGTTGGCCTTCATGAACGCCTGCAGCTCCGCGTCGGTCGGCGGGGCGGGCGTGGGCACCATGTTCGGCGTCAGCGCCACGTAGCTGAAGCTGCGCGCCTCGCCGTTGTAGGCGGCCTGCACGGCCGTGTAGGCGAAGGGCGCCTGCACGCCGGCCACCAGCCCGGTGAGCAGGTGCTGCTGGCCGATCTGGTCGCGGATCGACCCCTCGATCTCGTCGGCGGTGGTGTTGTTCTCGCGCAGGAAGGCCTTGTAGGCCTTGGTGTCGAACTTGCCGGTGATCGGGTCGCGGAAGCGCTGCGCCTTGCCGAGCTCGTCGGCCACCAGCTTGTCGGAGGGGCGCACGCCCAGGTGGGTGACGAGCGCGCCCACCGACTCCTCGTAGGCGACCTCGGTCAGGGCGCGGGCGTCCAGGCCCTGAGCCGCCGCGTCCTGGACGGAGATGGCCTTGCCGCCGTTCTGCTGGGCCACGCCCTGCAGGTAACGGTCGAACATGGTGCGGAACTGCGCCGAGGTGATCTTGCGGTTCCCGACCTTCACCACCGCGTCGCCCGCTGCGCCGGAGTTGAACACGTCGCGGATGCCGAAGACGGCGAAGCTCATCACCAGGAGGGCCAGGAGGCCGGTGGCCCACGGCGACTTCGCGAAACGGCGGATGGTGGCGAGCATAGGCGGACGGCGACTCCGGCGGGGCCGGGCGACCGGCGCGCCTCGCCTATACGGGAGCCTGCGAGGCCTGAGCAAGGCGCGGGGCGGGCGGGCGCAGGGCGACCGTGACTTCCCCGCGCGCTTGGCTTAGCCCAGAGGCGTCCAGCCGACCCGGAGACCGCCGCCCGATGCAAGCCGCCAAGAAGCTCGTCGCCGGCAACTGGAAGATGAACGGGATGCGCGCCCAGATGCGCGAGGTGGAGTCGCTCGTCGACGCGCTGCAGGCGGAGCCGGCCGTCGCCCGCGTCGCCGTCATGCCGCCGGCCACCCTGATCCTCTCGGTCGTGAAGCGGTCCGAAGGGCTGATCGAGGTCGGCGCGCAGGACGTGCACTTCGAGGCCGGCGGCGCCTGGACCGGAGACCTCTCGGCCGAGATGCTGCACGACGCCGGCGCGACGCTGGTGATCGTCGGCCACTCCGAGCGCCGGCTGGGCTACGGCGAGACCGACGCCGACGTCGCCAGCAAGGTGCGCGCGGCCATCCGGGGCGGCCTCGAGCCCATCGTCTGCGTGGGCGAGACCGGCGAGGAGCGCGACGGCGGCCGCACGCTGGAGGTCGTGGGCCGCCAGGCGCGGGACTCCCTGCCGGAGGAGCTGAAGGGTCGGCGCTTCTCCATCGCCTACGAGCCCGTGTGGGCGATCGGGACGGGGCGGACGCCGACGCACGACCAGATCGTGGAGGTGCACGCCGCGCTCCTGGAGATCGCGTCCGGCCTGGGTGGGGGCCGCGTTCTCTATGGCGGATCGGTGAAACCCGAAAACGCCGACGACATCCTGTCCTTGCCGGGCGTGGGCGGGGCGCTGGTCGGCGGCGCATCGCTTCACGCCAAGGATTTCCTGCCTATCGTACGGGCTGCGACCTGACCGAAACATCCCGGACAGACCGCGGCCCTATACGGGCGACGATCTCGAACGTTATTGTGACAGGTCCTATGGGGAGAGCGCATCGATGAGTGCCGACGGCGGCCTGCCGAGCTTCGTGACGGCGCCTGACCGCGACCTGCGGCGGATCGGCTCGCACCCCAACCACTGGTATCCGCTCGCCTGGAGCGACGAGGTGAAGGCCGGCAAGGCGATCGCCCGGCGGCTGATGGGCGAGCCCGTCGCCATCTACCGCTCGGCGCCGAAGACCGGCGAGGGGCGGCTGTTCGCGCTGGAGGACCGCTGCGCCCATCGGCAGGTGCCGCTCTCCATGGGCGTCGTGCAAAACGAGGGGCTGCGTTGCGGCTACCACGGCTGGGCCTACGACGGCGCCAGCGGCCGCTGCACCGACGTGCCCTACCTCGGAAAGGAGCGGCTGCCCAACGGCGTGCGGAGCTACCCCGTGGCCGAGGTGGACGGCCTAGTGTTCGTGTTCCCGGGCGATCCCAAGCTCGCGGCGGAGCGCCTCCCGCCTTCGCTGGGGTCCAAGGCCGACATTCGGTACAAGACCCGCCGGTTGAACCGGGAACTCGCCTGCCACTACACCTTCTGCCACGAAAACCTGTTCGACATGAACCATCAGTTCCTGCACCGGAAGCAGATGGGCTCGATCAAGGCCAAGTGCCTGGGACGCCGCCAGGGCCCCGACTGGTGCGAGGTCGACTACACCTTCAGCCGCACCGAGGGCCGCGGCAGCGTGGGCGAGGGCGCGATCCTGGGCCTCGTCTCGCGCGCGAACCGCAAGGACGCCCCCGTCGACCAGACCCGTACGGAGGGCGACGGCGACCTGATGACCATCCGCACGGAGTACCCTTACCAGCGCCTGCGGGTGTGGGTGGGCAAGGGCGACCCGGCGCTGGACGTCTGGCTCTGCTACACCCCGCTCGACGCCGAGCAGCGCACCAACCGCACCTTCGGCTACCTCAGCGTGAAGCGGCCGCCGGTGCCCGTCGTAATCGACGCATTGTGGCCCTTCGTGACCTGGTTCACGGAGAAGATCTTCGAGGAGGACAAGGAGATCATGGAGTTGGAGCAGAAGGCGCACGACGCCCAGGGCTCCGACTGGAACCACGAGGTCTTCCCCGCGATCAAGGACCTGCGTGAAGTGCTGCGCCGCTGCGGTGCGCCTTCCGAGGACATCGCCGGCGTGTCGCTGGGCGTCGAGGCGCCCGCTCGCAACGCTTCCCGCGCCGCCGTCTAGGCGGCGGCCGCATCGTGAAGCCGTCGGCGCTGCTGGGGCTGCTCGCAGGAGCGGCGCTGCTCGCCTTCCTGTTGGCGACCAACGACGTGGGGGCGATCGTGGCGACGACCGCGGGCGCGGGTTGGGGCGTGCTGGCGGTGATCGCGCTGCACCTGCCGCAGACCGCCTTCTCCGCTCTGGCGTGGCGTAGCCTGATCCTTGCGCCCGAGCCTCCCGGCGCGTCGCGGCTCTTCCTGCTGCGGTGGGTGCGGGAGGCGGTCAACGCGCTGCTGCCCGTGGCGCAGATCGGCGGCGACCTCGTGCGCGCCCGGCTGCTGGCGCGCTCGGGCGTGCCGCTGCCGCAGGCCGCGGCCAGCTGCACCGTGGACCTCGCCGTGGAGATGGCGGCGCAGGTGGTGTTCTCGCTCGCCGGGCTCGCGGTGCTGCTGAGCATGGAGCGCAGCGCGCCTGTCCGCGGCGCGATCCTGGGCGTGATGGCGGTCGCCGCCCTGATCGCGGTCGCCTTCATGGCCTCGCAGCGGCTCGGGCTCTTCAAACTCGTTGAGCCCTGGCTGCAGCGGTTGGCCACCACGCCCGGGGGTCATCCTCTTGGGGAGCTCCGCGGGCTGAACGACGCGGTGGTGCGGCTCTACCGCGACCCGCGCCGGCTTGCGGCGGCCGGCGTCGGACACCTCGTGTCCTGGGGGGTCGGCGCGGTCGAGACGTGGGCGGCGCTGAAGGTTCTGGGTCTGGCGGGCGGGTGGCGCGCCGCGGTGGTCATCGAGAGCCTGGGACAGGCGGTGCGGGGACTCGGCTTCCTGATCCCAGGCGCGCTCGGCGTGCAGGAGGGCGCCTACATCCTGCTGTGCGCCCTGTTCGGCGTCGCCGCTCCGGGCGCGCTGGCGCTCTCGCTCGTGCGGCGGGTGCGCGAACTGGCGCTCGGCCTGCCCGGACTCTACCTATGGCGGCTGGAGGAGGCGCGGCCCGCAGCGGCCACCGGCGGCCTGCCCGCATCGCCCGCCGCTTGAGCCGGCGCCAGGACGTAGCGCCGCCTCACGGCGCCCCAGCCCAGCCACAACGCCGCCGCGGGGGTCGCTACCGCCGCGACGAACAGCATGGGCGCCGAGAGACCTAGCCAGAGCAGCACCGGCAGGAAGATCATGGCGTCGTCCGGATCGACGACGACGAGGTCCTTGGCGAAGCTGAACCGCCTCACCGGGTCCTCGCGCACAATGTTCAGAAGCCAGAACAGGACGCCGACGCCCGCGCCGGCGAGCAGGCCCATCGCGGGGCCGGCCCACCCCAGCTGCGCCGCGCGTCCGACTCCGAGACCAACCAGGACGGCGGCGTTGGCGATGCAATCCGAGGCCAGGTCGTAGGCGTGGCCGGCCGGGGTCGAGCGGCCGGTCTGCCGCGCCAGCTCGCCGTCCGCGCGGTCGAGCAGCATCGACAGCAGGAAGACGCCCCCGCCCACCGCCGTGAGCAGGGGCGTGCCGGTCGCCACCGCGCCCGCGGCGCCCAGCGCAGTCAGAAGACGCAGCGTCGTGATCTGGTTGGGACTGACGCCGCTCGGCGCCGCCAATCGCACCCCGGGCCGGACGAGGCGGTGCAGGGTCGTGTCATGGCTCACGGACGCCGCCTTCCAAAGACGCAAGGGTTGGAGTCCCGTTGTCACGGAGAAGTCGCATTTGCGCAACCGTCTCGCTTGGCGGAGGCGGGCGTCGGCGCATCCTGACGGAAGACGGCGGCCTTCGAGCCGGAGCGCGCGCGTCTCAGGCCGTGAAGGCGAGGCCGGGACCCAGTTCGGCGCGGGCCCGGCGCAGCGACCCGAAGGCCGCCGCTGAGTCGCGCGCCGCGCGCAGCAGGCCGGGCAGGTCGTGGGGGCGCCCCGCCAGCGACCGGACCACCGCGCCGACCCGCACCTCGCCGTCCGGTCCCATTCCGGCCACCGCGGACGGGGGGAGGGCGGTCGCGGCCTGGTCGGAGATGGCGCGCAGCACGGCGAAGGGGATGCCGCGGGCGTGGCAGACCTGCGCCGCGACCCCGCTCTCCATGTCCACCAGCGCCGCCCCCGTCGCCTCGCGCAGGGCCGACTTCGCCAGCGGGTCGCCGACCACGACCTCGGCGCAGGCCAGGCCTGAGGCCCGCGCCTTGAGCCGCCGGGCCAGCGCCTCGGTCCAGGGCGGGTCGGAGTCGAAGGTCCGGCCCGCATGGGCGACGGTGGCCGCCACCACCAGCTGGCCGGTCGCGAGGTCGGGCGCCAATGCGCCGGCCACGCCGAAACTCAGCACGCCGTCGGGACGCTCCTCGTCCAGCGCCTGCTCCAGCCGAGCGAGGAGCGTCTGCGCGCGGCCGCCGCTCACGATCGTGCGCAAGCCTTCGCCGTCCGCGTCGCCCTGGGCGATCGCCGCCTCGGCTCTGAGGCCGCAGACGACGAGGACGCTCACATTCCCCACGCCACGTCCTTGGCGTTGGAGCGCTTGAGGTTGCGGTAGCGCGCCAGCGCCCAAAGGGGGAAGAACTTCGGATAGCCGTGGTATCGCAGATAGAAGACGCGCGGGAAGCCGCCGCCGGTATAGTGCTCCTGCCCCCACAGCCCGTCCTCGCGCTGGTTCGCCTGGAGCCACGCGACGCCCTTCGCCACGGCGGGCGACTCCGCCTCGCCCACCGCCATCAGCCCGAGCAGCGCCCAGGCGGTCTGTGAGGCGGTGGAGGGAGCGGGCTCGTAGCCGGCGTAGTCGAGCTTGTAGCTGTCGCAGTCCTCGCCCCAGCCGCCGTCGGCGTTCTGGATCGCCTGCAGCCACGCCACCGCCCGTCGAACCATCGGCGACTGCGGATCGACCTTCGCCCCGTTCAGCGCGCAGAGCACCGACCAGGTGCCGTAGACGTAGTTCACGCCCCAGCGCCCGAACCAGGAGCCGTCGGCGAGTTGCGTCTTCTCAAGATAGACGAGGGCGCGGGCGAGGCGGGCGGGATCGGCGTCCTCCAGCTGGCCCATCATCGAGACCACGCGGCCGGTGACGTCCTCCGTCGGCGGGTCGAGCAGGGCGCCGTGGTCTGCGAACGGGATGTTG
>CAZZZR010000072.1:0-10659 GCA_964658605.1 uncultured Caulobacter sp.
GTTCGACGAGCCTACGGCGCGTCGAACACAGGCTATGGGCAAGCAAGCAAGGAAGAAAAAGTGCGGCTCACTCGCCGCCAGCGGGTTTCTCCCGAAAACCGACCTGCCTGCGGCTCCTCAGTAGATCACAACGCTCCTGATGCTCTCCCCCGCGTGCATCAGGTCGAACGCCGTGTTGATGTCCTCCAGCGGCATGGTGTGGGTGATGAGGGGATCGATCTCGATCTTGCCGTCCATGTACCAGTCCACGATCTTGGGCGTGTCGGTCCGGCCCCGCGCGCCGCCGAAGGCCGAGCCCCTCCACACCCGCCCCGTCACCAGCTGGAAGGGTCGCGTGCTGATCTCCGCGCCCGAGGGGGCCACGCCGATGATGACGCTCTCGCCCCACCCCCTGTGGCAGCACTCCAGCGCTTGGCGCATGGTCGTGGTGGAGCCGATGCACTCGAAGCTGAAGTCGGCGCCCCCGTCCGTCAGCGCCACGATCTTGCCCACGACGCTGTCGCGTCCGACCTCGTCGGGGTTGACGAAGTGGGTCATGCCGAACCGCTGCGCCATCTCGGCTTTCTTCGGGTTCAGGTCGACGCCGATGATCTTGTCGGCGCCCGCGATCTTGGCGCCCTGGATCACGTTCAGGCCGATCCCGCCGAGGCCGAACACGACGACGTTGGCCCCGACCCAGACCTTGGCCGTCCACACCGCCGCGCCCACCCCCGTGGTCACGCCGCAGCCCACGTAGGCGATCTTCTCGAACGGCGCGTCCTTGCGCACCTTGGCCAGCGCGATCTCCGGCAGCACCGTGAACTCGCTGAAGGTCGAGCAGCCCATGTAGTGGAAGATCGGCTCGCCCTTGTAGCTGAAACGGCTGGTGCCGTCCGGCATCAGCCCCTTGCCCTGGGTGGCGCGGATCGAGGTGCAGAGGTTCGAGCGCTGCGACAGGCAGGTTTTGCACTGGCGGCATTCCGGCGTGTAGAGCGGGATCACATGGTCGCCGATCTCCACGGAGGTCACGCCCGCCCCGACCTCGACCACGACGCCAGCGCCCTCGTGGCCCAGGATCGAGGGGAAGAGGCCCTCCGAATCCAGCCCGTCCAGCGTGTAGGCGTCGGTATGGCAGACGCCCGTGGCCTTGAGCTGAACCAGGACCTCGCCCGCACGTGGCCCTTCCAGGTCGACCTCGACCACCTCTAAAGGCTGCTTGGCGGCGAAGGCGACGGCGGCGCGGGTCTTCATGGGCGGCGGCTTTCAGGCTCAGGCTGGAGAAGGGTCATAGCCGCCCTGCGCGCCGTGGGCGAGCGGCCGGGCGGCGGTGGCGGCGATGCCTTTTCCACATCGCCGCATGACCGGAGCTAGAGTCCCTTGGGGATGCGCCCGATCACGCCGCGGTCGCGGTCCGACGGCTCGACCGCCGAGGCATCGTCGACGTCGCCGACCTGCAGTCTCGCCCCTTCGTGGACCGCGAGCGTGCGCATGGGCGCCCGCGTCCAGTCCGCGTCGCCGCCGGCCGCGCAGACGCGCAGCGCGAGCCCGTGCGCCAGCGTGGATGGCGGCACCCGCGCCACCGCCAGCGCCTCAGGCTCGCCGTTCGGGCGCACGGCGAGGCCCTCGCAAACCCAGAGGTCCGGCCGGCGTTCGGCGAGGTCGAGCCACCACGGCGTGTCGGCCTGGAGGGCCAGGATCGCCACGGCCCGGCTGCGGTCGGCCGCCTCCAGCGCCGCCTCGGCCGAGTGCACCGCATCGTACCGGGCGGACGCGCCGAACCGGCGGCGCGCGGCGTCCAGACCGATGCGGCCGCCCGCGCCGGTCCAGACCACCACGTTCAGGTCGCCCTGGGCGGCCAAGCCCGCGCCCATGATCTCGCGCCAGATGCCCAGCACCACGGGCCGGAGCTCCGGCTGGGCGAGCTGGAGCAGGCGATGCACTACGGCCTGTTCGCGGTCGGGGCGAAAGGCGGAGCCGGGTTCGCCGGCGGAGGCGGAGGGCTTGGCTCCCCGAATCTTGCGGGCGAGGTCGAGGCGGCGCTGCAGGAGGTCGAGCATCTCGACATCGAGCGCGTCGATGCCGGCGCGCAGCCGGGCGAGGTCGTCGTCGAGGTCGGAGGGGGCGGCGCCGTCGGCGCGCGCGAGGGAGGCGGTGTTCATGGATCGTCCGATCGGAAGGGGTCGCGGCCGCACGGGCCGGGCGGGCGGAAGGCCGCTCCATGTCGGAGCGGTCGCCGGTCTGGGGATCGGGCTGGAGGTTCGGTCCTGCCTATCGGTCCTCAGCCGGCGGACCGATAGCCGCCGCTAAAGACGTAGCCGTAGCCGTAGCCGTAGGAGCAGCGATGCGCCGGCGAGCGGTCCTGGACCGAGGTCGCGGGCATGATCGTGCTCCGAGGTGCGCCGCCGAAGCCATTTCCGGCACGCTCATTCCCCGCAAACGGCCACGGCTGTCAAGCCTCCGCGCGTTTGAGCTTCACGAAGCGGGTGTGGTTGTGGCTTTCGTCCTCCATGTTCGGCTCCAGCACCGCCAGGCCGTGCAGCCCGGCCGCGGCTTGGGAGGCCAGCGCCGCCAGCGTGCGATCGCCCGCGTGCGATACGATCTGCGCGGCGCCTGCGGTGTCGAACTCCTCCCGCGTCGCCAGCCCCAGGGCGGCGATGGAGCGGCGGCACTGGCCCAGCGCCATCGGATGGCTGATCACCGTGCGCAGCTCCAGGACGTCCACGCCGGGCAGGGCCATCAGCGCCATGGCGATCGGGCGGACGGCCTCCTTCACCACCTCGAAGCCCGGCCGGGCCAGGCGCGCGGCGACCTGGGGCACGGGGCCGGCGATCGCGTTCTCGACCGGGACCACGGCGCGATCGACGTCGCCGCGCTCCAGCGCCTCGAAGACCGCCTCGAAGGTCGCGAACGGCACAGGGTCGCCGCCCGGAGCGAGCGCCAGGGCGGCGTCGTGACTGAAGGCGCCGGGAACGCCCTGGAAGGCGACTCGCAGGGTCATGCCCCGCTTGTCGCCGCGCCCGCGGAGGTGCGCAAGTCGGCGCCGCTTGCGGAGCGAACCCCCTCGGCGCAGGTGACGGCGATGGACGCGCGCATCGCCCCTCCCCCCGAGCCCGCCGTCGCCATCGACACCCGCCCGCAGGTCTGGCGGCCGGACGGCTTAAGCGCGGGCGAGCGCGCGCTGCCGGTCGAGGCGCCGGTCGCCGTCGTCCACGACGGCACGACCTACGCGGTGATGATGGCCACCCCCGCCGACCTCGAAGACTTCGCCCTAGGCTTCAGCCTGACCGAGGGCGTGGTCGCCTCGCCCGGCGAAGTGCGGCGCATCGAGATCGAGACCTCTCCGGCGGGCGTCGAGGCGCGGATGTGGCTGGCGCCCGACGCGGGGCGGGCGCTGGCGGGGCGGCGGCGGCGGCTGGCGGGGCCGACCGGCTGCGGCCTCTGCGGGATCGACAGCCTGGAGGAGGCGGTGCGCCCGCCCTCCCCGCTTCCCGCCGGCGGCCTGCTGGCGGCGCCGGACGCGATCCTGGCGGCGATGGCGTCGCTCACCGCGGCGCAGACGCTGAACGCCCGCACACGCGCCGCCCACGCGGCCGCCTTCTGGACGCCGGGAGAGGGCGTGGTCGCCGTGCGCGAGGACGTCGGCCGTCACAACGCCCTCGACAAGCTGGCGGGGGCGCTGGCCCGCGTCGATCGCGACGGGGCGGGCGGGGCGGTGCTGCTGACCAGCCGCGTCTCGGTGGAGATGGTGCAGAAGACCGCCGCGATCCGCGCGCCGATGATCGTGGCGGTCTCGGCCCCGACCTCGCTGGCGCTGGAGACGGCCCAGGCGGCCGGCGTGACGATCGTCGCCATCGCCCGCGCCGACGGCTTCGAGGTGTTCACCCATCCGGACCGGGTGGCGCTCGGCGGCGGCGCGCCGTGAGGATCGCGGGCCTCGTGCTCGCGGGCGGGCGCTCGTCGCGCTTCGGGTCGGACAAGGCGATGGCGGTGTTGGAGGGTCGGCCGCTGATCGCCCACGTGGCCGACGCGCTGGCTGCAGGCTGCGAGGCGCTGGCGGTCAATGCGCCGCTGCAGCGCCAGGCGGCGGCATGGGCGCGGGCGGCCGGCCGGCCCCTCTTGCCCGACCCGCCCGGCGCGCCCGACGGCCCCCTGACCGGCGTGCTGGAGGGGCTGCGCTGGGCCGCGACGCGGGGCTGCGACGCGCTCGCGACCGCGCCCTGCGACACGCCCCGACTCCCCGCCGACCTCACAGCCCGCCTGGCCGAAGCGCTGGGCGAGGTGCCGGCCGCCGTCGCCCGCACGTCCGAGGGCGTGCAGCCGCTCTGCGCCCTGTGGCGGGTCTCGCTGGCGGGGCCGATGGCGCAGGCGCTGGCGCAGGGGCACCCCTCCGTCCGCCGCTGGCTCAGCGGAATCGGCGCCGTCGAGGTCGCCTTCCCGGACGCCGCCGCCTTCGCCAACGTGAACACCCCCTCCGACCTTCCGGTGAAGGCTGACAACGCCCCCCGCCTCGCGCCATAAGCCCGCGGTGCCCTCTCCCAACCTCGACGACGCGCGCGCGATCCTGCGCACCACCTTCGGCCACGCCGACTTCCGCGGCCTGCAGGCGGGCGTGATCGACGAGGTGCTGGCGGGCCGCCACGCCATGGCGGTGCTGCCCACCGGCGGCGGCAAGAGCCTGTGCTACCAGATCCCGGCCATGCTGCGCCCCGGCGTGGCGGTGGTGGTCTCGCCGCTGATCGCGCTGATGGCCGACCAGGTGGCGGCGCTGCGGCAGGCGGGGGTGGCGGCCGCGCGGCTGGACTCCGCCGTCTCCCAAGAGGAGCGCTCCGACGCCTGGCGGCGCATGGGCGAGGGCGAACTCGACCTCATCTACATGAGCCCCGAGGGCCTGATGCAGCCCTCCATGCTGGAGCGGCTGTCGAACCGCGACATCGGCCTGGTGGCCATCGACGAGGCGCACTGCGTCAGCCAGTGGGGCCACGACTTCCGCCCCGACTACCGCTCGCTTGGCCGGCTGGCGGAGATTTTCCCGCACGCGCCGCGGCTGGCCGTGACCGCCACCGCCGACGCCCGCACCCGCGCAGACATCCGCGCCGAGCTGCGGCTGGAGGACGCCGCCGAGTTCGTCGACAGCTTCGCCCGCCCGAACCTCGCCCTCTCGGCCGAGCGCAAGACCGGCGGCCCCAAGTCCACCCACGCCCGGGTGATCGAGCTGGTGGGCGCCCGCCGCGGCGGTTCGGGCGTGGTCTACACGGGCTCCCGCGACGGGGCCGACACCCTGGCGCAGGCGCTGAGGGATGCGGGGGCGCCCGCCGTCGCCTACCACGCAGGCCTCGACAAGGACGTGCGGGCGCGGCGCCTCACCGCCTTCCTGGAGGCCGACGAGGCGATCATGGTGGCGACCATCGCCTTCGGCATGGGCATCGACAAGCCGGACGTGCGCTTCGTCATCCACGCCGACCCGCCCGCCTCCATCGAGGCCTACTGGCAGGAGGTCGGCCGCGCGGGCCGCGACGGCGAGCCGGCCGAGGGCGTCACCCTCTACGGCGCCAGCGACATGGCCTGGGCCATGCGCCGGATCGACGAGCGCGAGGTCTCGGGCGAGGTGAAGGCGGTGCAGGTCGCCAAGGCGCGGCGGCTGTACGCCATGCTCGACGGCGCGACCTGCCGCCCGGCGGCGGTGCGGCGCTACTTCGGCGAGGAGGGCGCGCAGCCTTGCGGCGTCTGCGACGTCTGCCGCGGCGGCCCCAAGCTGATCGACGCGACCACCGCCGCGCAGAAGGCGCTCTCGGCCGTGCACCGGATCGGCGGGCGGTTCGGGCGCGGGCGGCTGGTCGACCACCTGCTCGGCAAGACTAAGGACGTGCACCCGTCCGAAGCCGCGCTCCCGACCTACGGCATCGGCGGCGAGCTGCCGGTGTCGGGCTGGCGCGACCTGATCGAGCAGTTGCTGTTCGACGGCCTCCTGCACGAGGACCCCAACGACGGCCGCCCGCTCGTGACGCTCGGCGACCCGGCCGCCGTGCGCGCCGTCTATCGCGGCGAACGCGAGGTGAAGCTGCGCGAGGCGCTTCTCGGCGACAAGGCGAAGCGCGCCGCCAAGGCCCCCCGCGCCCAGATGGGCACCGCCCTCGAGATCGCGGACGCCGATCGCCCCCTGTTCGAGGCGCTGCGGGTCTGGCGCCGCGACGAGGCCAAGGCGCAGGCCGTGCCCCCCTACGTCATCTTCGCCGACCGCACGCTGGCCGAGATCGCCCGGCGCCGTCCCGGCGACCGCCCCGCCCTGGCCGTCGTCGGCGGCGTCGGCCAAGCCAAGCTCGACCGCTACGGCGAGGCGGTTCTGCGCGTCGTACGGGCGGAGTGAGCGGCGCCCCAGGCGGCTAGCGCGGCTGGACCGGCGCCCCCGGCGGCGGGAGGGCGGGCGTCGTCGCCGGCGCGGTCTTGGTGTCGGGCGCGGTGGGGGACGGTTGGGGCCGGCCGGGCGCGGGCGCAGGCCCCTTGGGCGTCGGCGAGATCGGCGTCTGCTCCGGCAGGCCGGGGGCGGGGTCGGCGGCGCGGACGATGAGCTTCCACGCTTTGTCGTCGGTCAGATAGCGGCGGGAGACGGACTGCACGTCCGCCGCCGTCACCGCCTGCACGTCGGGCACCTGCGAGCGGATGGCGTCGAGCTGACGGGGCTCGCTTTGCGCGCGGCCGAGCACCCCCAGCCACCAGGCGTTGGTCTGGCGCGCCTTGAGCAGGGTCTCCACCGTAGGAGCCTCGGCGCGCTCCAGCTCGTCGGCGCTGGGCGGGGCGGCGCGCATGTCGGCGGCGATCCGGTCCACGTCGGCGTAGAAGCTCGCGATCTTGGCGGGCGGCGTCTCCACCTGCGCCTGCACGTAGCCGTAGGTCGGAAACACCTGGCTGGGACTGGAGGCGGCGTCGGGGGAGTAGGTGGCGCCCTCCTTCATCCGCACGAGCTCGGTCAGCCGCGTCTCGAGCACCTGGGCGGCGACTGTGAGCTGACGCGCGCGCTTGGGATCGGCGTAGAAGCCGTCCGCAGGCCACGCGACATAGGCGACCGCCTGGTCCGCGCGGCCCTTGTGGATCAGCACCTTCGGCTGGGGGGACGGCGCAGGAAAGCGAACGGCGAGCGCCGCGTCCGACGGTTTGGCGGGCGCGGCGCGGGCCGGCAGGGCGCCGAGCGTCGAGGCGACGGCGGCGATCGCGGCCTCGGGCGTCACGTCGCCCACCACCGTCACCGCGATCGGGCCTGACGCCAGCGCGGGGCCGGCCAGCGCCTTCAGGTCGCCGGGCTGGACGGCGGCGAGCTCCGCAGCGGTCGGCAACGGCTGGAAGCGCGCGTCGCCGTCGTGGATCAGGGGGCCGAGGTCGCGCGCCAGCACGCTCTCGGGCGTGGACTCGATCTGCGGAAGCTGGTCGGCCAGGAAACCCTTGATCCGCAGCACGGCTTCGGGGCGGAACCCGGGGCGCGAGACGTAGGCGGCCAGAAGCTGCATCTCGGTCGCAAGGTCCTGCGGTCGGGTCGTTCCCTGCAGCGCGAACGCGTCCTCGCCGACGGCGAAGCTGGCGCTCGTGACGCGGTCCGCCAGAATCTTCTCGATCTCGTCGGCGGTCAGCTCCCGGGTGCCGCCCAGCGTCAGGGCGTAGGCGAGCCAGACCGGCGTTGGCCTGTCCTTCGGCCGCGACAGCAGGCCGTCGCCGATCCGCACGCCGACCAGCACCTGGTCCTTGGTGAAGGTCGTGGGCTTGACGGTCAGGCGCACGCCGTTGGCGAAGCGCACCTGGGTGAGGCCCAGATCGGCGACCGCGGCGCGCGAGACCACCCGTCCCGCCGGGCCGAAGCTCCTGTAGGGCCACGCCTTCGCCGCCGCCGATGCGGGGGGCGCCACCGGGGCCGACAGCGCCTTGTCGAGCACCGCCTTCACCGCCGCCTCGCCGCCCGGGACGGGCTCGGGACTGGAGACGGCTACGACCGGCCCCTCGCCGGAGAAGGCGGCCCTCATCGCCGCGTCCACCTGCGCCGGCGTCAGGCCTGAGACGTAGCGGTCGAAGTTGGCGAGGTTCTGCGAGGGCCCTGTGAACACCTCGTCGTCGTTGGTGGAGGAGACGATGGCGTTGGCGACGTCGGGGGTGCGGCGGGTCGATTCGCCCTGCGCTAAGGCGGCCATCTCCGTGCGCTTGGCCACGATCTCCCGCGCCAGCTCGGCGGGGGTGACCCCGTACTGCACCAGGCGCCGCGCCTCCAGCACCGCGGCGGTCAGGCCCGCGGCGTAGCTTCCGGGGGGGCCGGACAGGCTCAACGTCGTCGCGCGCGCCGAGCGCAGGATATTGTCGCGCGAGGCCTGGGCCACGGTGAAGGGCGGGTTCGCCCCCTGCGCCAGCGTCTCCAGCCGCCGGTTCAGCACGGCCAGTCCCAGCGCCTCGATCGTGTCGCGGCGCTCCCGCGCGGCGGTGTCGGCGGTGGGGTCGTAGGGCGAAAGCCAGGCGACCGTGGTGGAGAGCGGCGCGCCCGGCTTCACGAACAGGCTGACCGTCTCGCCACGCTTTTCGACGGCGCCAAGGTCCGGCTCCGGCAAGGTGGGCGCGGAGGCCTTCCAGTCGGAGAAGCCCGAACGGATCTTCGCCTCCATCGCGTCGAGGTCGAAGTCCCCGACGGCCACCACGGTCGCGTTCTCCGGCCGGTACCAAGCCTCGTAGAACTGGCGCATGAGCGAGACGGGGGCCGCCTGGATCACCTTCGTCAGGCCGATCGGCCAGCGCTGCGGCACGCGCTGGCCGGCGAGCAGCGTTTCAAACTGCGCCTTCTGCGACTGGTAGGCGGGGCTGTCGCGCAGCCGCTCCTCGCTCAGCACCACCCCCCGCTCGGGGTCCATGGCCGACTGCGCCAGGGTGAGCTCGCCGCCGATCTCGCGCAGCAGCATCAGGCCGGTGTCGACGCTCCTGGCGTCGTTCTGCGGCAGGTCGAGCATGAAGACCGTCTGGTCGAAGCTCGTGAAGGCGTTGGTGTCCGGCCCGAACTGCAGGCCGAGGCGCTGCAGGATCTGGATCATGTCCCCGCCGGGCACCTTCTTCGAGCCCTTGAACGCCATGTGCTCCAGGAAGTGGGCCAGTCCCTGCTGGTCGTCGCGCTCCTCCAGCGATCCGGAGCCGATGCGCAGGCGGAGCGAGACCTGGTGCGGCGGGGTGGCGTTCCTCATCAGGGCGTAGCGCAGGCCGTTGGGCAAGGTCCCGAACCGAACGTCGGGCGCAGGCTTCAGGTCGCTGTAGGTCTGACCCCAGACGCCGTCGCGCTTGGGCGGGCCGAGCGGCGCCTGGGCCTGGGCCGCTCCGACGGGCAGGATCGCCAGAAGCGAGGCGGCGAGAAGGAACGGGACGAGACGGCGGGCCATCGGCAAGCTCCTAGCGGCTGGCGTGGCGCGCGCAAGGCGAGCTCCCTTGGCGATAGACATACGCCTGCAACGTTGGGCTGTTGTTGCGGGGCGCGCGCCACGGCAGAGAGTGACGCCGCCGCCCGCCCCTCCCCTACGGACGCCGAATGCGCCGAACCGCCGTGTCCCTTCTGATCGCGTCCGCCGCCGTGTCGGCCTTGGCGGGATGCAAGAAGAAGCCCCCGCCTCCCCAGCCGCCCACCGTCTCGGTCTCCCACCCCGTCCAGCGCGACGTGGTCGACTGGGACGAGTTCGTCGGCCACTTCGAGGCGGTGGACAGCGTGGACGTGCGACCGCGCGTCTCCGGCTACCTGCAGTCCATCGGGTTCCGCGACGGGGAGCTGGTGAAGAAGGGGCAGGTGCTGTTCGTGATCGACCCGCGCCCCTACCAGGCCGCGCTCGGCCAAGCGCAGGGGCAAGTCGCGCGCGCCGACGCCACGCTGGCCGACGCCCGGGTCGAATTCCTTCGCGCGCAGAAGCTGTTCGAGGCCCGCGCCACCAGCCAGCAGGACCTGCAGACCCGCCAGACGGCGGTGGGCACCGCCCAGGCCGACGTGATCGCCGCCAAGGCCGCCGTCCAGGCCGCGGCCCTGAACCTGGGCTTCACGCGCGTAACGGCGCCCCTGTCGGGTCGCGTTTCAGACCGCAAGGTCGCCCCGGGCAACCTCGTCACGGCCGACCAGACGATCCTGACCTCGCTGGTCTCGACCGACCCGATTCGCTTCATCTTCACCGGCTCGGAGGCCGCCTACGAGAAGTACGAGCGCGCCAACGCGGCGGGCACGCGCCCGTCGTCCCGCGTCGCGCCCAACCCGGTCGAGATTCGGATCGAAGGCGCGAAGGACTACGCCATCAAGGGACGGATGGACTTCGTCGACAATACGGTGGACCCGCAATCCGGCACCATCCGCGGCCGGGCGGTGGTGGACAACCCGGACGGCCGGATCACGCCCGGCCTGTTCGGCCACCTGCGCCTCCTGGGCTCGGGCAAGTACAGGGCGCTGCTGGTGCCCGACTCGATGGTCACCGCCGACCAGTCGCGCCAGGTGATCGCCGTGGTCGGCAAGGAGGGCAAAGTCGAGGAGCACGTCGTCCAACCGGCGCAGCTGGTGGACGGGCTGCGCGTGATCGCCTCGGGGCTGAAGCCCGACGACCTCGTGGTGGTCGAAGGCCTCGGCGCGGCGAAGCCCGGGACCAAGGTCCGCACCAAGCCCGGCAAGATCGAGGCGCCGGCCCCCGGGGCCTCGCC
>CAZZZR010000073.1:0-10656 GCA_964658605.1 uncultured Caulobacter sp.
GACCCGGGCGGCCGGCCGTCGACCGCCGAGATGCGCTCGCCCACCCGCCAGCCGGCGCGCGCGGCGGGGCTCGCGGCCGCGACATGCAGCACCTCGAGCTCACCTGAGGAGGCCCTTACCGCCAGGCCGGAGCGGTCCTTGCGGAAGGGCTGCGCCAGCGCGTGCTCGTCAGCCGCCACCCATAGCCGGTCGTGCGCGTAGTCGGTCATGAGATGGAAGCGGGAGAGCACGGGCAGGCCTACGACCAGCGGCAGGCCGGGATGCGCCCACGTCTCCATCGTCTCCAGGGGCGCGGTGGGAAGAGCGAAGCCGGCCAGGGCGAGGCTCCGCACCGTCGCAGTGCGCTCCTCGCGCACGCCCGCGACCGTCGCGGTGATCCAGGTGGAGGTCGGCCGACCCGAGAGCCAGCCCCGCGCCTGCGCGAACGCCGCCTGCGCCACGAGCGGGGACTGCGACCCCAGGTCGAACTGGGCCGGCAGGTCGGCGGCCCCTTCCACGGTGAGCGGCAGGCGACGCAGCCGCCCCTCGCCCGCGGTCAGCGCCGATGGGCGGGCGCCGGGCGGAGGCGCGGCGGCTCCCGGCGCATGGAAGGCCGCCCGGCCGCGGGGGCCGTCGATCTCGACCAGCAAGCCTTCGAACGCCTCCTGGCCCAGCACCACCAGGGGATCGCCCGCGGCGCCCGGTCCCTCGATCAGCGCCGGCAGATCGACGGCCACGGTGCGGAGCCCGTCCAGCCGAAGCGATCCCAGCGTCAGCGCCACGCCGTCCAGGTCGGCGCCGGGACGCGAGAGGCCCGCCCCGTCGTCGATCCGCTGCGCCGCCCGCGCCCGCAGACCGAGCCGCTGCGCCAGCTTGACGTCCACCAGCGAGGCGCCCGCGCCGCTGTCCAGGAGCACCCGCACGGGTAGGCCGTTGAGCCGCCCGCGCAGGATCAGGCTCTCGCCCGGCTCGACGGCGAGCCAGCCGGTCGTCGCCCGCGCCGTGGAGAAGGCGTAGCCGAATGCGGGGGATGAGGGCGCGAGCAGGTCGCGCAGGCTCTGCGCCCGGGCGGCCGGAGGCGCGGCGGCGGCCAGGGCGGCGAGGAGGGAGCGGCGGGGGAGGGAGGTCAGAGCGGCGCGCACGCGGCCTCAAGCCAGGCGCGCACCTCCGGTTCCAGCCGCGGGCCTACGGTCGCGGCGACACGGGCGTGGTAGGCGTCGAGCCATCGCCGCTCCGCGGAGGTCAGAAGGTCCGTGTCGACCAGGGCGCGGTCGATCGGCGCCAGCGTCAGGGTCTCGAAGCCCAACATCTCGCGGTCGCCGCCGGGGACGGGCGCGGGCGGCGTGACCACGACCAGGTTCTCGATGCGGATGCCGTACGCGCCGGCCTTGTAGTAGCCCGGCTCGTTGGAGACGATCATGCCCGGCAGCAGCGCCTGGGGGCTCGAGACCTTGGCGATCCGCTGCGGCCCCTCGTGAACCGAGAGGTAGCTGCCGACGCCGTGGCCGGTGCCGTGGTCGTAGTCGAGCCCCGCGTCCCAAAGCGCGCGGCGGGCGAAGGGATCGAGCGCCATGCCCGCGGTGCCCGCCGGGAAGCGCGCCGTCGCCAGTGCGATGTGGCCCTTCAGCACGCGGGTGAAGCGGTCCCGATGTTCCGCGGACGGCGGGCCGAAGGCGACGGTGCGCGTGATGTCGGTGGTGCCGTCGGCATACTGGGCCCCCGAATCGACCAGGAACAACTCCCCGGCCCCGATCCGCCGGTTGCTGCGGTAGGTCGGGTGGTAGTGGGGAAAGGCTGCGTTCGGCCCGGCGGCGGCGATGGTGTCGAAGGACAGGTCCTTCAGCGCGCCGGTCGCCTCGCGGAAGGCTTCCAGCCGGGTCGCGACCTCCACCTCGTCCGGGAGCGAGGTCTGCGCCTCGGTCGCCATCCAGTGCAGGAAGCGGGCGAAGGCCACCGCGTCGCGCGCGTGGGCGGTGCGGGCGCCCTGGACCTCGACCGCGTTCTTCTGCGCGCGGGGAAGGGCGGTGGGGTCGGGGCCGCGCACCACCACGGCGCCGGCCGTCTCCAGCGCGTCGAACCACCAGGCGGAGCTCTGGCCGGGATCGACCAGCACGCGCGCGCCCTTCAGCTCGGCCAGCGCCTGGGACACGTCGGCCTCGTTCTCCAGCGTCACCGCGTTGCCGAGCCAGTCGCGCAGTTCGGGCGAGGTCTTGTCCGGATCGAGGAACAGCCGCGCCGTGCCGTCCGCCCGCAGCACCGCCTGGCCCAGCGGCATGGGCGCGCGGATGACGTCGCCGCCGCGGACGTTGAACAGCCAGGCGATGGCGGACGGCGCGGTCAGGACCGCGGCGTCGGCGCCGGCCTCGCGCACCGCCTGGCCGAGGCGCGCCCGCTTGTCGGCCGCGCCTTCGCCTGCGACGTCCAGGGGATGCGGAACGACGGGGGCCTTGGGCGGCGCGGGACGCTCGGCGCCCCAAGCGCGGTCCACAGGATTGTCGACCACGGGCTTCAGGCGCGCGCCCGCCTTCGCCGCCGCCGCGGCGAGGCGCCCCAGCGCATCCGGGCTGTGCAGCTTCGCGTCGTAGCCGATGGTGGCGCCCTCGGGCGCTGCGGTCTCCAGGAAGAGCGGCACGCCGCCCTCCACCAGGTCGCGCACCTCGAACAGCGCGGGATCCACCTGGTCCTTGACCTGGAGGGTGTAGCGCCCGTCGACGAACACCGCCGCCTTGTCGGCCATCACGACGGCCGCCCCGGCCGAGCCGGTGAAGCCCGTCGTCCAGGCCAGCCGTTCGTTGGCGTCGGGGAGATATTCGTTCTGGTGCTCGTCCTCGTGCGGCACGAGGAAGGCGTCCAGGCCTTGCTTGGCCATCTCGGCGCGGATCAGGGGCAGGTGGCGGGAGCCGAAGGAGGGGTCGGCGGCTTCATCGAAGGTCTGGCGCATGGGCGGTGCTTGTAGCATCGACGCACGAACGGAACAGCGACGGGAGCAAGGCGGATGGCGGGCAGGTTCGACGGCAAGACGGTGATCGTTACCGGGGCGGGCTCCGGCATCGGGGCGGCGACGGCGGAACGGTTCTCAGCCGAGGGCGCGAACGTGGTCCTGGCCGGCCGGCGTGAGGACAGGCTGCGGGAGGTGGCCGGCAAGCTCGCGCCCGAGCGCACCCTCGTCCACCCCTGCGACGTGGCGGACCTGGCGGCGGTGGAGGAGCTCGTGCAGGCGACCGTCGACCGCTTCGGCGGGCTGGACGTCCTGGTCAACAACGCCGGCGTCGGCGCCTTCGGCCCGTTCTCGCGCCTATCGGTGCAGGAGTGGCGCAAGGTCATGGCCATCGACCTCGACGGCGTCTTCTTCTGCTGCAAGGCGGCGATGCCGCACTTGCTGAAGTCGAAGGGCAACATCGTCAACGTGTCGTCCGTCTCAGGGATCGGCGGCGACTGGCTGATGTCGGCCTACAACGCGGCCAAGGGCGGCGTGACCAACTTCACCCGCTCGCTCGCCATGGAGTTCGGTGGCCGGGGCGTGCGCGTGAACGCGGTGAACCCGAGCCTGACGCACACGGAGATGACCGGCGAGCTCGACGCCAATCCCGAGCTCATGGCCAAGTTCGCCGAGCGCATCCCACTCGGCCGAGGCGCGCAGCCGGACGAGATCGCGCCCGTGATCGCCTTCCTCGCCAGCGACGACGCCCGCTTCGTCAACGGCGTGAACCTGCCGGTCGACGGCGGCGTCAGCGCCTCCAATGGCCAGCCGAGGATCGCCTAAGGGGAGGTCAGACGACGAATGGGTTGCGGACGGTGACGCCGCGCCAGGTGAAGCCGTCCTGCATGTCCTCGGTGAGGAGCAGCGTGCAGTCGGCCGCCCTGGCCGACCGGCCATGCGAGGTCACGACGTAGCTCGCGCCCTCGCGGACGCCGCGGAGAAGGCGGGAGAAGCCGCGGTTCGCCTCGGCGGCGGTGACGGGTTCGTCGCGGCGACCTGCGGAAGTAGGCATTTTCACTACAAACGCCCGCGCGGCTGCGGGCTCAAGCCTTGCGCAGCACCAGCGTGGCCCAGGCGTCGCGGTGGAGGCGGCGCTCGACGCGGAAGCCGCGCGGCAGATAGGCGGCCTTCACCGTGCGCTCCTGCGTACGCAGGAGGCCTGACAGAACGGCTCGGCCCCCGGGCCTCAGCGCCTCGCGGATGTCCTGCGCCAAGGTCACGAGCGGGCGGGCCAGGATGTTGGCGAACACAAGATCGTAGGGCGCCTTCGCCTGCACCCGCGCGTCGGCCAGGCCGCCGGCGTGGACGAAGCGAGCGCGCACGTGGTTCACCGCCGCGTTCTCCCGCGCGATGCGGACGGAGATCGGGTCGATGTCGGTCCCCATCACCGTCCCGGAGCCCGTCCGGGCGGCTGCGATCCCAAGCACGCCGGTGCCGCAGCCGACGTCCAGCACCCGGGCGAAGCGGGTGCGCTTCAACAGGGCGTCGTAGGCCAGGAGGCACCCGACGGTCGTGCCGTGGTGTCCCGTGCCGAAGGCGGCCCCCGCCTCGATCCGCAGCTTCACCGCGTTGACGGGCGCCCGGCCGCGGTCGTGCACGCCGTAGACGAAGAAGCGTCCGGCCCGCACCGGCGGCAGGCCGGACAGCGCCATGGCCAGCCAGTCAGCGTCGGCCAGCGCCTCGACGGTCACCGTCAAGCCGTCCGCTTCGGCGAGCGCGGCGCGCAGGCGGTCAGCCTCGTCCGATCCGGTGGGGAAGGCGTCGATGCGCCAGAGCGCCCGGTCCTCGTCCTCCTCCAGGATCGAGTAGGTCACGCCCTCCAGCGCCGGGTCGGCGTCCAGCCGGGCGGCGGCGGCCTCGGCGGCGGCGCGCGGGCCGCGGGCGACGATCTGCCAGGAGACGGTCCGGTCGGCTTCGCTCATGGCGTGGCGATAGCGGATGATCGCACGCAGATACAACCAAAGCCCGGAGCCATACGTTAGGCTCGACTGACGCGGCGTGATTCTGGAGGGCGGGTGCAGGCGATATCACGGCGCGCGATGGTCGGCGCGGGGCTGCTCTTGTCCGCCCGGCCGGCCCTTTCCGCCGCCAGGGTCGTCGGCCAGGCCCAACCCCCTGCGCCATCGCTCCAGCCGCCGGGGAGGCTGCGTGACGGCGACGCCGACCTCCTGCTGAAGATGCTGGCCGACGCGCCGACCCACGGCCTGCCGAGCGAGACCTTCTCGCCCGATGGGGTGCGCGTCCAGCTCCGCAGTGATCCCGACGGCGGACGCGAGGCGCTGCGCCGGCTGGCGATCGCATATGCGGAGGCCCAACACGGTCAGCGCGTGCCGCCTTCGAAGTTCGATCCCAACTGGGGGATGAAGCCGCAGCCCTACAACGCGCTGCTCGATTTCGACTTCGCCGTCGCGCACGACCGGGTGAAGCCGTGGATCGCCGCCCAGCCGCCGTCCTTCTCCCGCTACCGCGTCCTGCGCGACGCGCTCGTCACCTACGAGGGGCTGGCGGGGGGGCGGGCTTGGCCATCCGTTCCGGCCGGCCCCGATCTGGCGCCGGGTGCGACGGGCCCGCGCGTCGCCGCCGTGCGGGCGAGACTGGCGTTCGAGGAGGACGGGCTGACCCGCGGCAAGGGGGCCGGCGTGCTCGATCCGCGCCTCGTGGCCGCCGTGAAGCGGTTCCAGCTGCGCCACGGGATCGCGCCGACGGGCACGGTGGGGGCGGCGACGGTGCGCGCCATGAACGTCACGCCCGCCGAGCGCGCGCAGCAGATCCGCATGAACATGGAGCGCTGGCGCTGGGCGCCGCGGGACCGCGCGCCCGACCGGCTGGAGGTGAACATCGCCGCCGCCGAACTCGACGTCTACGTGGGCGACGCGGTGGTGGACACCATGCTCGCCGCCGCTGGCCGCCCGACGGACCAGAGCCCGATCCTGAACTCCGAGATCAGCTCGATTGTGTTTAACCCCGCCTGGCACGTGCCCAAGTCGATCGCGTCCAAGGAGCTGATTCCCAAGGGCCGCGGATACCTGGCCAGCCACGGCTTCACCTACGTGTCGGACAATCCCGGCGCCCCGCTGCTGCAGAAGCCGGGGCCGCACAATGCGCTCGGCCGGATCAAGTTCGACTTCCCCAACGCCTATTCGGTCTACCTGCACGATACCCCGGGCCAAGCGGCGTTCGCGCGCGCGACCCGCACCGTCAGCCACGGTTGCGTGCGGTTGCAGCGGCCGGAGGACCTCGCCAAGCGCCTGCTCGCCGCCGACCCCGCCTGGCCGCCGGAGCGGATCGACCAGGTGCTGGCGGGCGAGGAGACCACGCGAGTGAAGCTGCCTGCGCCGATGCCGGTGTTCCTGCTGTACTGGACGGCCTTCGACCAGGGCTCGCAGATGGCGTTCCGCGACGACGTGTATGGCTGGGACGCCGAGCTTCAGGGTCTGCTGAACGCCTGAGCCCAGCTGAGCCGCGGAAATGTCTCGTTTTCATGGGACGTGTTGACGCAGCGGGGCCCGGCTGCGGTTGAATCCTTAACCGCCTCCACACACTCTCGCCTCATCCTATTCAGTCGGGGACCCCGCCCGGCCTTGAGCGTCTCCCGCTTGCGGCGCGCGCTCCTCGCACGGTGGGAGCGCGTACATGCAGCTTTCGAGACGTCGCCTGCTCAAGGGCGCGATGGCCGCTTCGGCCGGCGGAATGGCCGGATCCCAGGTGGCTCTGGCCCATGCGAGCGGCGTGGGGCCCGTGCCCTACGCCTCCCTCGTGACGCCCGCCCATCCGGCGCCCCTGGCCGGCCGCGCCTTCAGCACGCAGGCCCGTCTGGCGCACGTCCACAATCTGCACACGGGCGAGTCGCTGCGCGCCGTCTACTACGAGAACGGCCGCTACGTGCCCGACGCGATGAGCGAGCTGATGAAGGTGCTGCGCGACTGGCGCAACGGCGAGGAGCACCTCATGGACCCGCGCCTGTTCGACGTGATGCACGCGCTCCGCGGCAAGCTCGAGACGAACGAACCCTTCCAGGTCATCTCCGGCTATCGCTCGCCGGAGACCAACGCGGCCATGCACGAGCGCAGCCATCAGGTCGCCTCCAACAGCCAGCACACGCAAGGGCGCGCCTCGGATGTGCGGATCGAGGGCGTGGAGCTGAGCCGCCTGCACGGCGCCGCGCTGGACCTCGCGGCCGGCGGGGTCGGCTACTACCCGGTGTCCAACTTCGTCCACGTCGACGTCGGTCCCGTCCGCCAGTGGTCGGGAACCTGATCGGCCTGCTCAGGCCGCGCTCCCTTTCCTTAGACTGAACGGCGTTTACAAGCCCGCGCGGGCCATGCTTCCGTAGGGACAGATGAGGCGGCGCTCGCGCAGGCGTCGCCCGCAGTCCCCGAGGATCCGCCCATGGCCGACGACCAGGCGCTCGCCGCCGCTTCCGCGATTCCAACGCCGGGCGGCGCCCGGCCCTGGCCAGCCATGTCGGTCGCCCACGCGCATGCGCTGCTCACCGCGCCCGGCTCGCCTCTGGAGATGGAGACGGTGGCCATCCGCGGGCGTCCCACGCGGGTGTGGAAGAACGCGCCGCCGACGCTGCGCCACGTCCTCGCCCAGGGCCGCCAGTTCGGCGCGCGCGAGTTCATCGTCTACGAGGACGAGCGCGTCACCTTCGACGGCTTCCATCGCGCTACCGTCCGGCTCGCCCGCGAGCTGGTCGAGGCCGGCGTGGGCAAAGGCGACCGTGTCGCGATCGTCATGCGCAACCTGCCTGAATGGCCGGTCGCCTTCTTCGCCGCCGCCGCGATCGGCGCGATCGTCACGCCGCTGAACGCCTGGTGGACGGGCGCGGAGCTGGAGTACGGGCTGCAGGACTCGGGCGCCAAGGTCGCCATCGTGGACAACGAGCGCGCCGAGCGGATCGTCGAGCACCTGCACGGATTGGAGGCGCTGGAGCGTGTCTACGTCTCGCGCCCCACCGAGGAGCACGCCCACCCCAAGCTCCACACGCTGGAGGACGTGATCGGCGCGGTGACCGCCTGGGGCGACCTGCCGGACGACGAGCTGCCTCCGGCTGACCTCGCCCCCGACGACGAGGCCACGATCTTCTATACGTCGGGCACCACAGGTAAGCCCAAGGGCGCGCTGGCCACCCACCGCAACATCACCTCCAACATCATGGCCTCGGCCTGTTCGCAGGCCCGCAGCTTCCTGCGCCGGGGCGAGATGCCGCCCGCGCCCGACCCGTCTGCGCCTCAGCGCGTGGCGCTGCTCTCGGTGCCCTTCTTCCACGCCACGGGCTGCTTCGCGGTGCTGGGGCCGACCGTCTTCGCCGGCGGCAAGCTGGTGCTGCTCTACAAGTGGGACCCGATCAAAGCGTTCGAGCTGATCGAGCGCGAGCGCTGCACCACCGCGGGCGGCGTGCCCACGATCGCCTGGCAGCTGATCGAGCACCCGGCGCGGGCGAACTACGACCTCTCCAGCCTGGAGAGCGTGGCCTATGGCGGCGCGCCCTCGGCGCCGGAGCTGGTGCGCAAGATCGTGGAGACCTTTCCCAAGTCGCAGCCCGGCAACGGCTGGGGCATGACCGAGACCAGCGCCACCTTCACCCACCACATGGCCGAGGACTACGAGCACCGCCCCGACAGCTGCGGCCCCGCCGTGCCCGTCTGCGACATGAAGGTGCGCGACCCGGACGGGCGCGAGCTGCCGGCCGGGTCGGTGGGCGAGCTCTGGGGCTTCGGGCCGAACGTGGTGGTCGGCTACTGGAACAAGCCGGAGGCCACCGCCCAGACCTTCGTCGACGGCTGGGTGCGCACGGGCGACCTCGCCCGCATCGACGAGGAGGGCTTCTGCTTCATCGTCGACCGCGCCAAGGACATGCTGATCCGCGGCGGCGAGAACATCTACTGCGTGGAGGTGGAGAACGCCCTCTACGAACACCCCGCGGTGATGGACGCCGCGGTGGTCGCCAAGCCGCACAAGACGCTCGGCGAGGAGCCGGCCGCCGTCGTCACCTTGAAGCCGGGGGCCGAGACCACCGAGGACGAGCTGCGGGGCTTCGTGGCCGAGAGGCTGGCCGCGTTCAAGGTGCCCGTGAAGGTGGTGTTCGCGTCCGGGATGCTGCCCCGCAACGCGAACGGCAAGATCCTGAAGCCGGAGCTGAAGCCCCTGGTGGCGTGAGGGCCACAACCCTCACGCCGGCGAGAGCCTACCAGCCGCAGCCGCAGGGCGCGGGGTAGGTCGGGTAGCTGTAGCTCGTGACGTATCCGCCTTCGTAAGGGGCCGGCGCGTACTGCGGCTCGGGCGGATACTCCGGCGGCGGGGGAGGGGGGGGCGCGTAGCTCGGCGCGCCTTCGTGATGGTGGCGATAGCCGCCGCCGTCGCCCGCCGAGAGGCGCACGCCCGCGCCGCCGTCGAGGTTGACGCCGAGCACCGTCACGCCCGCGCGCGCGCCGACCAGGGTGAAGCCCGGGCGGCCGCGGTTGTAGGTGTCGTAGGGCGCGTAGCTCTCGCCGCGCGCCGCGTAGGCCGGCGTCGGGCCGTAGCCGCCGTAGCCGTAGGCCTGCGCGCTCGCGGCCCCTGCGCCGGCGCAGGCCGAAGCCAGGGCGACGGCGGCGACCGCCAGTTTCAGCTTGCGCATGGTTCGAACGCCCCTCATTGCGAGGACGGTCGAACCGCCCCCTGTCCTGCGCCGCCAACGCGGGTTCGGCGGGTCGGATGCATGGTGAGCGCGCCGTTCACGCTTTCGACCACGTCTTTCATCCGCCGGTTGATCTGGAGTTCCCTCGCCGTGCGACGTTCCCGGCCCGAGCCTCGCGGTCGCCGCCCCGGCCCGGCCGCCTCGCCCAAGCCCGTGCTGCGCCGCACACTCGCGATCGAGGCGCTGGGCGTGCAGGGAGACGGCTGGGCGCCCGAGGCGCGCACCCACGTCGCCTTCACTCTGCCGGGCGAGACGGTGGTCGCCGACGTCTCGGGCGACCGCTCCGACCTGGTCGAGATGGTGGAGGCGAGCCCGCTCCGTGTCTCGCCGCCGTGCCCGCATTTCGGCGTCTGCGGCGGCTGCGCGTTGCAGCACATGGAGCCCGCCGCCTACGGCGCCTGGAAGGTCGAGGCGCTGCGCCTGACGCTGGCGCGCGAAGGCGTCGAGGCGCCGTTCGACGCCGCCTTCGTCTCCGCCCCCGGCTCCCGTCGCCGGCTGTCGCTGCATGCGCGCAAGGGCGGCGAGGCGGGCGCCAGCCTCGGCTACAAGATGCGGAGGTCGTGGTCTCTGGTCGAGGTGGAGGTCTGCCCGATCGCCGACCCTGGGCTGGTCGCGGGCTTCCCGGCGCTCCGGCGGCTGGCGGCCCCGCTGTTCGAGCACCCGGCTTCGGGCCCCACGCTGCACGTCACCCTCACCGATACGGGGATCGACGTCGACATCTCCGGCGTGGAGGCCAAGAGCGGCGGCCTCTCCGCCGACGCGCGGATGCGGGTGGCGCAGGTCGCGCGGGAGGCCGGCTTCGCGCGCGTGACCCTGGCGGGCGAGGTCCTGTCGTTGGAGCGTCGCCCTCTGGTGCGTTTCGGTCCGGCCGCGATCGAGCTGCCTGCGGGCGGCTTCCTGCAGGCCGACGCCGCGGCGGAAGCGGCGATGTCGGACTACGTCGTCGGGGCGGTAGGCGGTGCCAAGGCGGTGGCCGACCTGTTCTGCGGCGCGGGCGCCTTCAGCTTCCGGCTGG
>CAZZZR010000074.1:0-10519 GCA_964658605.1 uncultured Caulobacter sp.
GTGGAGGCGCTGCGCGGCAACCACGAGGCCGCCATGCTCGGATTCCTGATGGACGTGGAGGCGGGGCCCGTGTGGAGCACATGGGGCGGCGATGCGACCCTGAGGTCGTACGGCGTCTCGGCACCGTCGCCCAGCGCCCCGGTGGCCGAGTGGGAAGACGCCCGCCAAGCCCTCGCCGCCGCCGTGCCCCCCTCGCACGTCGACTTCCTGAACGGCCTGCCGCTCAGCCTCATGCTCGGCGGCTACCTGTTTGTCCACGCCGGCGTCCGGCCGGGGGTCGCGTTCGCGGCGCAGGATCCGGAAGACCTCCTGATGATCCGCTCGCCGTTCCTGGAGCATGGCGAGCCGCTGGGCCGCATCGTCGTGCACGGCCATACGCCGGACGACGCGCCCTTCGCCTCGGCCGTGCGGATCGGGGTGGATACGGGCGCCTACGCGACCGGCGTGCTCACCGCCGCCCGGCTCGAGGGGGATGCCGTCTCCTTCCTCCAGGCGCGCGCGCGCTAGGCGCCGCGCTGGCGTGGCGCCTCTTCAGGAGTGGACAGCCCGAAGCTCTGCATCCGCGCGGACGCCCGGCGACGCAGGCGCAGCAGGGCGCCCGACTGCAGCGCCAGGAACCGCGCGTCGGCGAGGTAGCGGCCACGGGTGTGCGCCTCGCCGGCGAAGCGCCACAGCCACTCGATCGAGAGCGCGCGCATCCAGCGCGGCGCGCGCGTCTTCTCGCCGGACAGGAACTGCAGGGCGCCGCCGCAGCAGAGGATGTCGCACGCGTGGTCCAGGCCGCGCTTCAGCTGCGCGCCCATGATCTCGCTCTGCGGCGCGCCGGTGCAGACGAAGATCTGCCGCGGGGCGAAGTCGCGGGCCTGCGCCACGATGCTGCGGCGCTCGCTTCGGCGGCCGACGTAGCCGCGGCTGGGATCGACGAACTGGAACACCAGGTGAGGAAAGGCGCCCTGCGCCCATCGCTCCAGCGCCGGCGACGCGCCCACGATCAGGAAGCGCACGCCCGGCGCCGCCCGGCGCAGGATTTCCGGCGCCAGCTCCGACCCCGGCAGACAGCGGGCGCGGGCGCGGAACACGGCGCGGTCGAGGAAGCGGCTGTCGTTCAGCACGATGTCGGCCTCGGCGTAGGCGCGACGCAGCGCCCTGCTCCGGTCCAAAAGGCGCAGGTGGTCGAGGTTCGGCGTCACGATCAGGCGCGGGCCGTCTCCAGCCCGCCGCCGCATCAGCTGCTCAAGTTCGCCCGCGTAGAGGCGGTACACGTCCTGCGCCCGCTGCAGCCGGCGGTCGGCGGGCGCCACGAGGCTGAGGCGCCGCGGCTCGACCGGCGGCGGCGCAGGCGGCCCGGCCGGCCTGGAGAGGTCGGCGCTGTGCAAGAGGGCCAAGCGGCGCGCTCCCTTCCCGCTCCGCGAAGGCGGACGCTCGACCGGCACCGTGCGTCCAGCAGCGTTGAGGCGGCGTGTGCAAGCGTGGTGAACGACGCCCCCTGGCGCCGTCGCGATGCGCGGACGGCAACGCCGCGTAAACCGCGTCCGCCAAGGTCCTGTTAGCGAGGACCGGATACGGATCGAGCCACCACGGGGATCGACATGGCCGCCCAGCGCAAACGCGAAGACCATCGGCCGCCGCCTCCCGCGCCGTCTCCCCGGCCCGCGCTCGCCGGGCCTGCGGCCGCCGTCGTGGACAGCCCGGTGCACGACCATCTGGCCCGACTGGAGGCCAGCTTCTCGGAGGGGGACGGATTGGCCCCCTACCCCCGCGCCGTTCGCCTGGCGATCATGGTCGGCGCCCCGGCCGTACTGTGGGGGCTGGTGATCGTCTCGATCGGAACGCTGGCACGGCTCGCCGGCGCCTGAGGTTCGTTTTTGGCGGCGCCGTCAACCGCAGCAGCCTATCGGTTGCATGTCGGAGAATTTTAACCGCACGCGTGCAACTTTCCGGCCGACTCGCCTATCCTTGCGATGGAGGTTGCGTGATGGCCCTGCTTCACACCGCCGAGACGCCGCGACGGTTCGTCCGCACGGTCGAGGCGCGCGTGAACTGGAGGCTCCTCCTGGCGCTGGGGGCCACCCTCGGGTTCTGGATCGTCGTGGGCCAGACGGCGGCGCGGTTGTTCTGACCGGAGGCCGCGGTCAACCGGGGCTGCGGCCCGCCTCCATCGTCGCCAGCATCCCCTCCAGGACGTCTATCCTATCGGCCTCCCCAGCCGGCTTGTCCCAGCGGATGCGGTTGATCCGCGGGAAACGCATGGCCACCCCCGACTTGTGCCGGGTGGAGCGCTGCAGGCCCTCGAACGCCACCTCGAAGACGAGGCCGAAGCCGCGGTCGGCGCGGACCGCGCGCACGGGGCCGAACCGCTCGGTTGTGTGGTCCCGAACGAACTTGTCGATCTGCTTCAGCTCCTCGTCGGTGAAGCCGAAGTAGGCCTTGCCGACGGGGGTGAGCCCCTCGTCGGTCCAGACGCCGAAGGTGTAGTCGCTGTAGAAGCTCGACCGCTTGCCGTGCCCTCGCTGGGCGTACATCAGCACCGCGTCGACCAGCAGCGGATCGCGCTTCCACTTGAACCAGGGCCCCTTGGGACGCCCCTGCTCGTAGACGCTGTCCCACCGCTTGAGCATCAGCCCCTCGGCGGCGGCGGGATCGCCTTCCGGCGGGTCGGCGCGTCGGGGCGCGAGCGACTCCCAGCTGTCGAACGGCACGAGCGGCGACACGTCCATCCGGGGGCCGCCGTGCGCCGCGACGAACGCCTCCAGCCGCGTGCGGCGATCCCGGAAGGTGAGGCCCCGCAAATCCTCGCCGTCGGCGCTGAGAAGGTCGTAGGCGCGGATGGCGGCGGGGTAGGCGGCCATGGTCTTCGCGTCGACGGCCTTGCGGTTCAGCCGCTGCTGCAGGTCGCCGAACGGCGCGACGCGCAGGGCGCCCTTGGCGTCGGGCCGCATGACGAGGAGCTCGCCGTCGACCGCGCCCTCGAAGTCGAGCGCCAGCGTCAGGTCCGGGAAGGCGCCGGAGATCTCGTCGCCCGTGCGGCTCCACATGCGCACGACGCCGCCTTCGCGCACCGCCTGCACGCGGATCCCGTCCCATTTCCACTCGGCGGCGTAGTCGGCCGGGTCCAGCTTGGCGAAGTCGGCGTCGTCGATTGGCTGCGCCAGCATCACCGGGCGGAAACGGCCAGGCCTGTCGGGGTCGGGACGCGGCCCTCGGTTCTCGAGCCACGCGAACAGCTCGCCGTAGGGCGGCTCGACCGCGTGCCACACCTCCTCCACGTCGCTGACCGAGACCTCGTGGCCGTACAGCGGGCTGAGGTCGGCGGCCGCCTGCTTCGCCAGCCGGGCGGAGAGGCCGACCCGCAGTTCCCGCGTCAGGAGCTTGAGCAGCGCCCAGCGGCCCTCGGCGTCGAGCGCGTCGAGCCAGCCTTCGATCAGGACGGGCGTCGCGTGCCGGTGACTGGCGCGGAGCGCGTCCACCACCTCGTCCAGCTCCGGCTGCCGGTTGGCGCCCGGCTTCGCCGGCCAGGTCAGGGCCACGGTTTCGGCGAGGTCGCCGACGAAGTCGTAGGACCATCGGAACAGCACCGGGTCCATCCGCGCCTCGATCAGCTTGCGGATCATGTTCGGCTTGGCGGCGTCAAAGCTGAGGTCGCCCGTCAGGGCCGCCAGCGCCCAGCCGCGCTCCGGGTCCGGCGCGGTCTTCAGGTAGTCGCGCACCAGCCGCAGCTTGGTGTTGCGCGCGCCGGTGAGCTGGATGCGGTCGAGAAGGGTCGCGAAAGCGCGCATGAGCCTTCCAACCTAGGCTCCGGCGCGGCCGCCGCAACGGCGCAGGCAGGCGTGGAGGCTCAGTAGACGCCGAGCGCGCGGGCGACCGAAGGCGTGGGCGGTCCCACGGGCAGGCCGTTGGCGCGCTCGAACGCCTGCAGCGCCCCGCTCGTGTCGCCCGTGTAGAGGCCGTCGACGGGGCCCTTGTAGTAGCCCTTGCGGCGGAGCGCGGTCTGGATCTGCGCGGTCATGTTGGCCGGACCCGCGCCGTTCGAGGCGGCGGCGCCGCTCCGCTCCCAGCGCTCGTGGCGACGATGGCGCGGCCCCGGCGGCGGCGGCGTAGGCGCGGCGCCGTCGCTCAGGTCGGACGACGGCGGCAGGCAGGTGGCGCAGGGGGACGGCGGAGGCGGAGGCGGGGGCGGCGCCTCGCAGGCGCTCGCGCAAGGCGGCGGAGGCGCGCAGCCGATCTCGCGCCACTCCCAGCCGCCCGGCCGCACGAGGCGCCGGCGGGTGACGGTGCGGAAGGTGGCCGGCACGGTCTCGCTCTCCAGGCGCTCGGGCGCGACGACCACCGGCACGTGGTCGATGCGGTAGACGGGGTCGACCTCGCGCCGCTCCACATGGGCCGGGACGTCGACCACGTGGCGGACGACGGTGCGCGTCTCGCCGGGGATCGGCGTCTGCACGGTGCGCGCGGGGATGCGCACCACGCTCTGCATCTGCACGCCCCAGACGGGCGGATCGGTAACGAGGCACAGGACCTCGCCCGTCGGCCCCCAGGTGCGCTTCCAGTAGGTGCGGGCGGGGCGGATCATCACTTGCACCGGCACGACGTCGCACACGGCGGGGATCACCTCGGTGCGCATGCCCGGAGGCCGCACGACGACGGTCTCGGCGACGTCGTGGCCGATCTCGGGCACGGGCCGCTCGTCGACGCGGCCGGGGGAGACGAGCACGCGCCGGTCTTCCCACGGCGTCTGGGCGGGGACGAGGTGGGTGACGGTGTGCGCCGGCTGGTCCACCACCTGTTCGGAGACCGTCTCGGTGAGCGGAGGCCGCTCGACCTTCTGGAAGCACTGGCCCGCCCGGCCATGCGGCGGAGCGTCGTCGCCGCCTTGGAAGGGTGGGTCCGCCAGCGCGGGCGCGCTCAGGGCGACGGCCGCTGCGGCGGCGATGGCCAGCGTGGCGGACAACGGCGTGGTCATGCGTCTGATCCCGAACGGCACATCAGACGCGGACCCAGCAAGCCCCGCGCCTGACGCAGCCTTAGCCCAGGGCGGCGTCTTGGCCGAGGCGCTTCCCCCGTGAAGCGAGGCGGACCGTTCGCGCGTTGCGGAGGCAGGGAGCCACCCCATGCCTCGCAAGCCACGCCTGAAGGTCTACGCCGCCGCCGCCGGCTTCAGCGAGGCCGTGGTCGCGGCTCCGAGCCAGAAGGCCGCGCTGGAGGCCTGGGGCGCGCGCGACGACTACTTCGCGCACGGGATCGCGCGGATCGTCGACGACCCCGAGACGATCGAGGCGGCCCTCGCCCAGCCGGGCGTGATCCTGAAACGCCCAGTGGGATCGGCGGAAGACTTCGTCGCCGCCGCCAAGCCCCCCGGCAAACCCCGGACATCGCCCGCCGCCGCGAAGCCGCGACCGAAGCCCAGGCCCGACCGCAGCGGGCTCGACGCGGCGGAGGCGGCGCTGGAGGCGGCCGAGGATGAGGCCCGCGACCTCGAGCGGGAGCAGCGCAAGGCCCTGGAGGCGTTGGAGCGAAGCCAGTCGGCCGCGCGCGAGAGGGCCGCCGCCGCCGTGGCCGAGCGAAGCGAGGCTCGCGACGTCGCGCTCGACGCCTATCGCAAGGCCGGCGGCTGAAGGAGCGCGCGCCTCGGACGGTGCGCGGAATGTCGCGGTGACGCAGCGTCAGGACCTGAAAGCGCGTGCGCAGCCGCGCGGCTTGCGCTTAGGTCGCGACGTGACGGCTCGCCAGAAGCCGCATGGGAGCGGCGCATGACCCTGGGCAAGGGCGACGACTACCCGATCCACCAGACGCCGGAGCCGGTCGCCTACGCCGGCTCGGACCGCAACTTCTACGACCGATACTTCTTCAACGGCTACGCTCCAGCGGGCGACGAGGCGCGGGCGGAGCGGATGTTCGCCGTCGCGTTCGGCGTCTACCCCGCGCTGAACGTCGCCGACGCCGCCTTCTGCGTGGTCAAGGACGGCGTGGAGACCTGCCTGCACGCGAGCCGGTGGCTGGGCATGGAGCGGATGGACCTCGCCGTCGGCCCGATCTCCATCGAGGTGCTGGAGCCGCTGCGCCGCCTGAAGGTGACGGTCTCCGCGCCGGATCAGGGCATCGCGGCCGAGATCGTGTTCGAGGGTCGCCACTTCCCGGTGGAGGAACCGCGCTTCACCCGCCGCATCGGCCCCCGCCTGTTCCTCGACTACACCCGGCTCACCCAGAACGGCCGCTACACGGGCTGGATCGAGCTGGACGGGGTGCGCGAGGACGTCTCCGGCTTCGTCGGCACGCGCGACCGCTCCTGGGGGATACGGCCGGTGGGCTCGCGCGACAGCCAGGAGACGGCCCCGCCTCAGCTTCCCCAGTTCTTCTGGCTGTGGAGCCCGGTCAACTTCGAGGACGGCGGCCTGTTCTTCCACACCAACGACGACGCGTTCGGCCGACCCTGGAACCGCCGGGCGGTGTGGGCGGCGGACGGCGCAGGCGCCGAAGCGCTGGCCGACTTCGAGGACGCGGCCTGCGCGGTCGCGTGGCGCAGCGGAACGCGCAACGCCCGCGAGGCGACGCTCACCCTGCAAGGCGCGACGGGCGAAGCCACGGTAGACTTCGCGCCGCGCTACGACTTCAGGATGCTGGGGCTCGGCTACGGCCATCCCGTCTGGGGCCACGGGACCCATCACGGCGCGCTGAAGGTGGAGCGGGAGGACGTCCGGCTGGCCGACCTAGACCCGACCGCGCCGCAGCACCTCCACGTGCAGGCGCTGAGCGAGGTGACGATGACCTCGCCCGACGGCCGGATGCGGCGCGGGCGGGGCGTGCTGGAGCAACTGGCGCTCGGCCCGCACGCACCCTCCGGCTTCAAGGGCCTTCTGGATCCCGCGCCTTGAGCTTGCAGCACCAGCTCGAAGCGTACCTGAGCCGCACCGGCGGCGGCGCCGTGCGCGTCGAGGGGCTGACGCACATCCCGGGCGGGGCCAGCCGCGAGACCTACGGCTTCGACGCCGTGCAGGCGGACGGGAGCCGGCGCGGCCTGATCCTGCGGCGCGACCCGGTCGGCAGCCTGATCGACACCGACCGGGAGGTGGAGTTCCTCGCCTACAGGAGCTTCCACGGCCGCGTCCCCGTGCCCGAGCCCGTCGTTCTAGAGGCGCAGGGCGCGGAGCTGGAGCGGCCCTTCTTCCTGATGCAGAGGGTGGACGGGGGGCAGGTCGCCTCCGTGGTCCAGGCCGATCCCTACGCGCCGCATGCCGAGGTGCTGGGCGAGGCCTTCTTCGCCGCGCTGGGCGACATCGCCGCGACCCCGCTCGACGGCCTGGCGCTCACGTCCGCCCTGACCGCGCCCTCCCCCGACGCGGCCTGGCGCGTCGCGCTGGACGAGTGGGCGGGCGTGATCTTCCGCGACGAGCGGCATCCGCAGCCCATCGTGCGCGCCGCCATCCGGCGGCTCTACGCCAACCCGCCACCCCCCGCGCAAAGGATCAGCGTGGTGCATGGCGACTATCGAAGCGGCAACTTCCTGCACGACGGGCAGGGCCGGATCCTGGCGCTGCTCGATTGGGAGATGGCGCACCTCGGCGACCCGCTGGAAGACCTCGCCTGGGCGTTCGATCCCCTCTGGGGACACGGCGACGAGCGCCGGGTCGCGGGCCTCCTGACCCCGGACGCAGCGATCGCGGACTGGGAGCGCGCGAGCGGCCTGACCGTCGATCCCGCGGCCTTCGCCTGGTGGCGGCTGTTCAACGCGGTGAAGGGACAGGCGATCTGGACCACGTCCGGAAAGCGGTTCGTCGAGTCCGGCGGGCAGGACCTGGTGCTGGGTTTTGCGGGCGCCTTCACAACCCGCGTCCACGACGCCATCCTGTCGGGCATGCTGGAGGCCCTGGTCGAGGGAGGGTGGCGATGACGCCCACCACCGCGGAACTCCTGAACGGCTGCGTCGCCGCCATCGCGACTCCGCCGCAAGCGGAAGACCTGGCGCTCTACTTCAAGGGCAAGCTGTCCCTCGTCGCGATCTTGAACATCGTCGCCGCGCAGGAAGCGGAATGCGGCGCGGCTGCACGCGTGGCCGAGAACGCCGCCATCCGCGCCGTGCTGGGCGAGCCGGAAAAGGCCGAGCCCGACCTGACCATCGCCGCCCTCGACGCGGCCAATGCTGACCTGCGCCGCCGCCTGATCGCCCTTCACGAGGCGGTGGAGGCCGCGGGCGACCGGGCGCGCGACCGCCGCATCCTGGCCCTCTACCGCCGCATGGCCGAGCTACGCATGCTCGTCCTGCCGCCCATGCCCGCCTGACCGGAGACGACCGCCATGCAGCTCCTGAGCGAGACCCACGGCTACGGCGGCCCGCAAGGCCCCGTCCATCCGCGCGTCTACCCGGACGTGGAGTCGTCTGCGCTCAGCAACCCGCAGGTGTTCACCGGCGGCCAGCCCTTCGACGTCTTCGCCCGTCTGCGCGCCGAGGCGCCCGTGTCCTGGCAGACCGAGATCGATCCGCGCGAGACCGGCTTCTGGGCTTTCACCCGCTACGAGGACGTGCTGCGGGTGAACGGCGACCCCGAGACCTTCAGCTCGCAGAAGGGCGGCATCCTGATCTCGTCGGGACCGCCGGAGACGCGCCACCCGCTCCTGTTCCGCGCCTCGATCGACTCGCTGATCAACATGGACGCGCCCATGCACCTGCAGCTGCGCCGGGAGCACATGCCCTTCTTCACCCCCCGCTACCTGGCCGCCCTGAAGGAGAAGGTGGCGGCCGAGACCACGCGCCTCCTCAACGACATGGCCGAGATCGCGACCGACGGGGAATGCGATCTCGTCGAGGCGCTGTCCTCGCGCCTGCCGCTGTTCACGCTCTGCGAAATCCTGGGCGTGCCGCCGGAGGATCGGCCCAAGTTCCTGAACTGGATGCACTATCTGGAGGTCGCGGGCCTGCTGGCCTCCGAGCGTCGGGAAGGCGGCGAGGTCACGCTGGAGCTGATGCAGTTCATCCAGGCCTTCAACGAGAACGTCGGCGAGATGTTCGAATACGGCCAGGCCATGCTGCAGAAGCGCCGCGCCGATCCCCAGCCTGACCTGATGACCGCCATCGCCCGCGCCACCGTCGACGGCACGCTCCTGCCGGACGAATACCTCGACGGCTCGTGGCTGCTGATCGTGTTCGCCGGCAACGACACCACGCGCAACACCATCTCGGGCGCGATGAAGCTCCTGACCGAGTTCCCCGGCGAGAAGCGCAGGCTGATCGCCGACCCGTCCCTGCTCCCCAACGCCGTGGACGAGTTCATCCGCATGGTCTCGCCCGTGATCTACATGCGCCGCACGGCGACGAAGGACGTGGAGATCGCGGGTCAACCGATCGCGGCCGGCGAGAAGGTCGTGATGTACTACGGCTCGGCCAACCGCGACGCGGCGGTGTTCGACGACCCCGACCGGCTGGACGTGGGCCGCGCCAACGCCTCCAAGCACTTGGCCTTCGGCTTCGGCCCCCACGTGTGCCTGGGCAAGCGGGTGGCGCAGCTGCAGCTGGAGGAGGTCTACGCCCAACTGCTCCGCCGCTTCCCCGACATGGAGTATTCCGGCGGCATCGACGTGGCGGCCAACAACTTCGTCCACGCCATCCGGCGGCTGCCGGTGAGGTTCACGCCGGAGCGGCGCGCCGCCTGACGTCCCCGTCCGCCCGACTCGGGCTTACTTGCGCGTCCAGCCGCCGCCGGCAGGGCGGTAGTACTGGCCGGGCGGCATCCGGGAGAGGAGCTGGCGGTAGGCGGCCTCGCCCGCCGCTTCGGCGGTCACGCCCGTCTTCGCGGCGGCGTCGCGGTAGGCGGCCATGCGGCCCGCGTTGATCTCGGCCACCGCCGCGCGGACGGAGGCGTCGCCGCCGGAGACCACGCCCAGCGTCCCGTCGGCCTGCTCGCCGACCACGCCGGACGCCTTGGCCGCGTCGACGGTCGCCTTCGCGGCGCCCTGGGCGTGGGCCGAGGTCGCGCTCAATACGATCATCGCGGTCAGCGGGGTGGCGAGGAGGACGGCGGCCAGGACGGCGGCGGTCGTCTTGGAGCGGAGCGGGTTCATCGGGCGCATCTCCGGTCAGAACAGATTGGGGTTTTGCTGGATGAGGTTCTGGACCTCCTTGTCCAGCTTCACCCGCACGTCGGCGTCGAGCTTGGCGTAGATGTTGATGGGGGCGACCTCGACCCTGATCGTAGGCGCGCAAGCGACCGCACCCAGCAGCGCCGTCGCCGTCAGCATCCCCGTCATCCGCATCATCCACCCTCCGACTTGTCTCACAAGCTGGGCCTCTATGGCTGAACCTGGGCTGAACCGGGCGCCTTGGACAAGCCCGTATAGGCCGCCAGCAGGTCGTCGACGTTCAGGGAGCTGTCGAGCGTGAGGTTCACCTCCGTGCCCTTCGGCAACGGGATCGGCTTGTCGAAGGCCTTGCCGCGCAGGAGGTCGAGTACGCCCACCCGCGCTTCCGCCGGCTTGGGCGGGTCGTGGCGGCCCTTGATGTGGAAGACCACGCCCAGCCGCCCGCCCGGCC
>CAZZZR010000075.1:0-10401 GCA_964658605.1 uncultured Caulobacter sp.
GGCGGGATCACCTCGGTGAACGTGGCCAAGGCGACGATCCAGGACATGCCGATCTACCTCAGCGCGCTGGGCACGGTGACGCCCGAGGCGACGGTGACCGTGCGCACCCAGATCGCCGGCCAGCTGTTCTCGGTCGCCTTCCGCGAAGGGCAGATGGTGAGGAAGGGCCAGCTCCTCGCCCAGGTCGACCCGCGCCCCTACCAGCAGGCGCTGGCGCAGGCGCAGGGCAACCTCGTGCGCGACCAGGCGCTGCTCGCCAACGCGCGGCTCGACCTGAAGCGCTACCAGACGCTGCTCAGCCAGGATTCGATCGCAAGCCAGCAGGTCGACACCCAGGCCGCGCTGGTGCGTCAGGACGAGGGGCTCGTCGCCACCGATAAGGCGGCCGTCGGCGCCGCCAAGCTGAACCTGGCCTACACGCGGATCACCGCGCCCGTGGGCGGCAAGGTGGGCCTGCGCCAGGTCGATCCCGGCAACTACGTCACGACCGGCGACGCGAACGGGCTGGTGACGATCACCCAGATCGACCCCATCGACGTGGTCTTCACCGTGCCCGAGGACAGCGTCGGCCGCGTCAACGGCCGCATGGCCGCGGGCGCGAAGCTGGAGGTCGCCGCCTTCGACCGCGGGATGAAGACGCAGCTCTCCACGGGCGTCCTCTCCACTCTCGACAACCAGATCGACACCACGACCGGGACGGTGAAGGCCAAGGCGCGCTTCCCCAACGCCCAGGCGGCGCTCTACCCAAACCAGTTCGTCAACGCCCGGCTTCTGGTGGACACGCTGAGCCAGGCCGTGACCGTGCCGACCGCGGCGGTGCTGCGCGGGCAGCAGGGCCTGTTCGTCTACACCGTGGACGCCGGACGCACCGCGCACGTGCAGGCGGTGACGGCGGGACCTGCGGCAGGCGACACCACCGCCATCACTCAGGGCCTGCGCGGCGGCGAGACGGTGGTCACGGACGGCTCCGACCGCCTGCGCGACGGCGCCAAGGTGATGCTGCCGGGCGACTGCCCGCCCGCGGGCGGCATGGGCGGCGGGCGCCGCGGAGGGGGCGGCGCAGGCGGCGCCAAGCCCGGCGGCGGAGGCTTCCTCGGCCTCTTCAAGCCCAAGGAGACCGCGCCCCAGGCCAAGCCCGGCGTCGGCCCCGACGGCCAACGCTGCAACGCGGTCAACTACGCGGCGGGCGGGGATGCGGGCGGGGCGGGCGGCGGCGCTCGGATGCAGGCGATGTACGCCCAGCTCGGCCTCGACCCGGCGCAGAAGGCCAAGCTCGACACCATTACCGCCGCGATGCGCGCGCAGATGGGCAAGCTGCGCGAGAGCGGCGACTACGCGGGGATGCGGTCGCTGCGCGCCAACATGCAGACGCAGGTCGACGCCGTGCTGCGCCCCGACCAGCGCGCCAAGCTGGCCCAGCTCCGCGCCCAGGCGCAGGCCGAGGGCGGCGGCTACGGCGGGGGCGGCGGTCAGGGCGCGCCGCCCCAGCCGACGCGCGGGCCCAGCGCCAGCCCGGCCAATCCGCCGACGAACGCGCCGCCCGCGCCGACCGCCGGCGGCACGGCCTCGAACTTCCACGGAGCCTCGGCTCCGCTGAGCCCCGGCGTGTCCTCGACCCCGCAGTCCGCTGCTTCAGCGCCGGGCGGGGGTGGCGGCGGGCGGATGATGGCGATGCTCTCGCAGCTGAGCCTCGACGCCGCCCAGCAGGCCAAGGCGCAGGCGATCTTCGCCGCCGCCCGCCAGCAGGCCGGCGACGACCCGGACGCGCGCCGCACCGCCATGCGCGGCGCCTTCCAGCAGCTCGAGGCGATCCTGCGTCCCGACCAGAAGGCCAAGCTCGCCGCCCTGCGCGACCAGATGCGGGCGCAGCGCGGCGCGGGCGGAGGCGCCGGCGGCCCCGGCGGGCTCTGACCCGATGAGCGCCGTCGACCCGCCCGGCGGGCCGCCCCGCGAGCCCTCCGGCGACGTTCCGCGCCGCGAGGACGGCCGCGCCGAGGCCGAGCGGCGCGCCGACGAGGCCGCCCGGGCGCACCCTTCGGCCGAGCGGGCCGACGCGCCGGCGGCACGCGCCGGGCTGTTCAGCCCCTCGCGCCTGTTCATCCTGCGACCGATCGCGACCTCGCTCCTGATGCTGGCGATCTTCCTGTCGGGGATCGTGGGCTTCCAGTTCCTGCCCCTGTCGGCCCTGCCGGAGGTCGACTACCCCACCATCCAGGTCCAGACCTTCTATCCCGGCGCCAGCCCGGAGGTGATGACCAGCTACGTCACCGCCCCGCTCGAGAACGAGTTCGGGGAGATGCCGGGCCTTTCGCGGATGACCTCGACCAGCTCCGCCGGCGCCTCGATCATCACCCTGCAGTTCGGGCTCGACCTGTCGCTGGACGTCGCCGAACAGGAGGTTCAGGCGGCGATCAACGCGGGCGGCAACCTGCTCCCGTCCGACCTGCCGAGCCCGCCGGTCTACGCCAAAGTCAATCCGGCCGACGCGCCGATCCTGACGCTCGCGCTCAGCTCCAAGACCATGCCGCTGACGCAGGTGGAGGACTTGGCCGACACGCGCATGGCGCAGAAGCTGAGCCAGATTGCGGGCGTCGGCCTGGTGTCGGTGTCGGGCGGCCAACGGCCGGCGGTGCGCATCCAGGCGCACCCGACCCAGCTCGCCGCCTACGGGCTGACGATGGAGACGCTGCGCACCGCGATCTCGTCGGCCAACGTCAACGGGGCCAAGGGCACGTTCAACGGACCGCAGCGCAGCTACACCATCAACGCCAACGACCAGCTGACCACGCCCGAGAGCTACGGCGACCTCGTGATCGCCTACCGCAACGGGGCGGCGGTGCGGCTGAAGGACGTGGCCGACGTCATCAACGGCGCGGAGAACACCCAGCTCGGCGCCACCAAGGCGATCAAGGGCGGCGAGACCTCGCCGGCCATCGTGCTCAACATCCAGCGCCAGCCGGGCGCCAACGTCATCGGCGTGGTCGACAGCATCAAGGCGCTGCTGCCGAAGCTGGAGCAGAGCCTGCCCGCGGGCGTCACCATCGAGCAGATGACCGACCGCACCACCACGATCCGCGCCTCGGTGCACGACGTGGAGGTCGAGCTCGGGCTCGCGGTCCTCCTCGTCGTGCTGGTGATCTTCGTCTTCCTGCGCAACGCGCGGGCCACCGCCATCGCGGGCGTCGCCGTGCCGCTGAGCCTCGTGGGCGCCTTCGGCGTCATGTACCTGTTCCACTTCAGCCTCAACAACCTGACGCTGATGGCGCTGACGATCGCGACCGGCTTCGTCGTCGACGACGCCATCGTGATGATCGAGAACATCAGCCGGCACGTGGAGGAGGGGGAGCAGCCGCGCGCCGCCGCCCTGATCGGCTCGGGCGAGATCGGCTTCACGATCATAGCGCTCACCGTCTCGCTGCTGGCCGTGCTGATCCCGCTCTTGTTCATGGGCGACGTGGTGGGGCGGCTGTTCCGCGAGTTCGCCATCACCCTGGCCATCACCATCGTGATCTCAGCGGTGGTGGCGCTCACGCTGGTGCCCACCCTCTGTGCGCTCTGGCTCAAGCGTCCGCCGGAGCCGAAGCCCGGCGGGATCGGGGACCGGCTGGAGAAGGGCGTCGACTGGATCATCAACCGCTACGACGCGGGGCTGACCTGGGTCCTCGGCCGCCAGGCGCTGACGCTGCTGGTGGCGGCGGCCACCTTCGTGGTCACGGCGCTGCTCTACGTCGCCATCCCCAAGGGCCTCTTCCCGGTCCAGGACACGGGCCAGATCACAGGCTTCGTCGAGGCCGCCCAGACCGTCAGCTACGACAAGATCCGCGACCTGCAGCGCCAGATGGCCGACGCCATCCTGCAGGACCCCGACGTTCAGACCGTCTCGGCCTTCTCCGGGGTGGACGCGCAGAACACCACGCTGAACACCGCCCGGGTGCTGATAGACCTGAAGCCGCTGGGCCAGCGCCACGCCAGCGCCAGCGAGGTCGTGCGTCGCCTGCAGACCGAGATCACCAACGTGCCCGGCGCGCGGCTCTACCTGCAGCCCGTGCAGGACCTGACGATCGACGCCACGGTCAGCCGCACCCAGTACCAGTTCCTGCTTGAGACGGTGGACACCAAGGTGCTCGCCGACTGGTCCAACAAGATCGTCGACAAGCTGAAGACGGTGGCCGGCTTCGAGGACGTGTCGTCCGATGTCTCCGACCAGGGCTTGTCCGCCTATATCGAGGTCGACCGCGACACCGCCGGCCGGCTGGGCGTCTCGATCGCCTCGATCGACAACCTGCTCTACGACGCCTTCGGCCAGCGCATCGTCTCGACCATCTTCACCCAGTCGAACCAGTACCGGGTGATCCTGGAGAGCGACCCGGCGACCCAGGCCTCGCCCGACGCGCTGAACTCCGTCTACCTGACGTCCACATCCGGCCAGCCGGTGCCGCTGAACGCCATCGCCAAGATCCACGAGCAGCCCTCGGCGCTGCAGATCACCCACGTGGGCCAGTTCCCGGCCTCGACGATCAGCTTCAACCTGGCCAAGGGCGTCGCGCTCGGCACGGCGGTGAACCGCATCCGCGCCGCCGAGACGGACATCGGCATGCCCGCGGCGATCACCACCGCCTTCTCGGGCGCGGCCGCCGCCTACCAGTCCTCGCAGTCGAGCACGCTGTGGCTGGTCCTGGCGGCGATCGTGACGATCTACATCGTGCTGGGCGTGCTCTACGAGAGCTTCATCCACCCGATCACCATCCTGTCGACCCTGCCCTCGGCGGCGGTCGGGGCGCTGCTCGCGCTGATGCTGACGGGCAACGACCTGGGCGTGGTCGGGATCATCGGGATCATCCTGCTCATCGGGCTGGTGAACAAGAACGCCATCATGATGATCGACTTCGCGTTGGACGCGGAGCGCAACCAGGGCCTCCCCGCGCAGGAGGCGATCCACCAGGCGGCGCTGCTGCGGTTCCGGCCCATCCTGATGACCACCATGGCGGCGCTGCTCGGCGCGGTGCCCCTGATGCTGGCGGGCGGCTACGGCGCGGAGCTGCGGCGGCCGCTGGGCGTGGCGATCGTGGGCGGGCTGATCGTCTCGCAGATGCTGACGCTGTTCACGACGCCGGTGATCTACCTGGCGTTCGACAAGCTCGCGACCCGCTTCGGCCGCCGCGATCCCGAAGGCCCCGTGCGCGACCAGCCGGAAGGCCCGGGACCCCGAGGTCCCGAGGATGCGCCGGGTCGAGCGCCCGCGGGCTCCCCGCGCAACGCGCCCGGACCCGCATAGGGGCGCGGCCGTGAACCCGTCCGCCCTCTTCATCCGGCGGCCCGTCGCGACGACGCTGCTGACGCTCGGCATCATGCTGGTGGGGATCGCGGCCTACTTCGCCCTGCCCGTGGCCTCGCTGCCGTCGGTGGACTTCCCGACCATCCAGGTCAGCGCCGCCCTGCCGGGCGCCTCGCCCGTGGTCATGGCCACCAGCGTGGCGACCCCGCTGGAGCGCCGGCTGGGCCAGATCGCAGACGTGGCGGAGCTGACCTCCAACAGCTCCACCGGCCGCACCAACATCACCGTGCAGTTCGGGCTGGACCGCAACATCGACGGCGCCGCGCGCGACGTGCAGGCCGCGATCAGCGCGTCGCGAGGCGACCTGCCGACCACGCTGCGGTCGAACCCCACCTACAACAAGCAGAACCCGGCCAATGCGCCGATCATGATCCTGGCGCTGACCTCGCCGACGCTGACCAACCCGCAGATCTACGACGCCGTCTCGCTCACGCTCGGGCAGAAGCTGGCCCAGGTGCAGGGGGTGGGCGAGGCCGACATCCAGGGCGCCACCGCCCCGGCGGTGCGGGTGGAGCTGAACCCGCAGGCGCTCTCCAAATACGGCATCGCGCTGGAGGACGTGCGCGCGGCGATCAACGGCGCCAACGCCAACCAGCCCAAGGGCATGTTCAGCTCGGACGGACGGCGGCGGCAGATCTACACCAACGACCAGGCCCGGACGGCCGCGGAGTTCGCGCCGCTGGTGGTGGCCTTCCGAAACGGCGCGGCCGTGCGGCTGCAGGACGTGGCGCGCGTCTACGACGGGGCCGAGAACGACCGCATCCTGGCGCTGTTCAACGGCAAGCCCGCCATCGTGGTGCGCATCCAGGCCTCGCCGGGCGCCAACATCGTGGCCACCGTCGACCGCATCAAGGCGGTGTTGCCGCAGCTGCAGGCGCAGCTGCCGCCGACGGTCGACCTGAACGTCGCGCTGGACCGCACCACCACGATCCGCGGCTCGATCACCGAGGTGGAGCGCACGCTCCTGATCTCCATCGTGCTCGTGGTGCTGGTCGTGCTCGTCTTCCTGCGCAACGGGCGGGCCACGCTGATCCCGGCGGTCGCCGTGGTGAGCTCGCTCCTGGGCACGCTGGCGGTGATGTGGCTGCTGCGCTTCAGCCTGGACAACCTGAGCCTGATGGCGCTGACGGTCGCGACCGGCTTCGTGGTCGACGACGCCATCGTGGTGCTGGAGAACATCACCCGCCACGTCGAGGAGGGCGTGCCGCGTTTCAAGGCGGCGCTGATCGGCGCAGGCGAGGTGGGCTTCACCGTCGTCTCCATGTCGATCTCGCTGATCGCGGTGTTCCTGCCGATCCTGCTCATGGGAGGCATCGTGGGGAAGCTGTTTCGCGAGTTCGCCATGACGCTCTCGGCCGCCATCCTGATCAGCCTCGTCGTCTCGCTGACGGCCACGCCCACCATGGCCGCGCGCCTGATCGACGAGCGGCCGGAGCCCGGGACCGCGCCTACGCGCCGCGGCCGCTGGAACCGCTTCTGGGGCGGCGTCTCGGACCGTTTCGAGAGCGCCTTCGACTGGATGGTCGACACCTACGAGGGCTCGCTGGTCTGGGCGCTGGATCACGGTCGCATCGTGCTCGTGGTCCTCCTCGGAACGGTGGCGCTGAACGTCTACCTCTACACGGCGGTGCCCAAGGGCTTCTTCCCGCAGCAGGACTCCGGCGTGCTGCAGGGCGGCATCCAGGTCGACCAGGCCTCGAGCTTCGACGCCACCGCCAAGAAGTTCCGCCAGCTGGTCGGCATCGTGGGGCGCGACAAGGCGGTGGACTCGCTCACGGCCTTCACCTTCGGCGGCAGCGGGGGGTTCATGTTCCTCTCGCTCAAGCCCCGCGCGCAGCGGCCCGGCGAGACCGCGGACATGGTGATCAACCGCATCCGGCCGCGCACCGCCAAGGTGTCGGGCGCGCAGCTCTTCCTGCAGTCGGCGCAGGACTTCCGCTTCGGCGGCCGGCAGTCGGCCGCCCAGTACCAGTACGTGCTGCAGAGCGACGACCTGGACGCGCTGAAGACCTGGGCCGACAAGCTGACCGAGCAGCTGAAGAAGCATCCCGAGCTCACCGACGTGAACTCCGACCAGCAGGAGCACGGGCTGGAGACCTACATCACCGTCGACCGCGAGGCGGCGGCGCGTCTGGGCGTCACCTCGGCGGCGGTGGACAACGTCCTGAACGACGCCTTTAGCCAGCGCCTGGCGGCAGTGATCTACAACCCGCTGAACACCTACCACGTGGTGATGGAGGTGGCGCCCCGATGGGGAAGCGGGCCGACGGCGCTCGACAGCCTGTACGTGCAGCCGGGGTCCGACGCCGTCTATTCCGGCGCCGCGCCGGTGGTCGGCTCCGCCGCGTCCGCCGAGCGGCTGTCGGCGACCGCCTTCGCGGCGAACCAGGCGATCGCGCAGGGCGCGACCCGGCCCTCCACGGTGGTGAGCGTGGTCGGCGGAGCGGCGGCCAACAGCAAGACGGGCACGATCGCGGGACCCTCGGGCGCGGCGACGACGGTCTCCGCCTCCAGCAACGGCGCGGCGTCGACCGGGGCGGGATCGGCGACGAGCTCGGGTTCCTCCACCGGTGCGACCGGCTCCGGCTCGCCCCTGAACGGCGCCGGCACCACGCGCTCGACCACCGGGGGGGCGACGCAGGCGCAGACCGGCTCGGCCATCGCCACCACGGTGCGCCGCGCCATCCCGCTGTCGGCGATCGCCTCCTATGCGCCGAACTCCACCGCCACTTCGATCTCGCACCAGGGCCAGTCAGTGGCCACGACCCTCTCGTTCAACCTGGCGCCGGGCCAGAGCCTTTCGACCGCGCAGTCCGTGATCGCCCAAGCGCAGAACGAGATCCAGATGCCCAACACCGTCACCGGCGCCTTCGGCGGCACCGCGCAGGTGTTCCAGGACACGCTGAAGAACCAGCCGCTGCTGATCCTAGCGGCGCTGGTCGCCGTCTACATCGTGCTGGGCGTGCTCTACGAGAGCTACATCCACCCGATCACCGTGCTCTCCACCCTGCCGTCGGCCGGCATCGGGGCGCTGTTGGCGCTGATGCTGCTGCACATGGAGTTCGACATCATCGCCCTGATCGGCGTGATCCTGCTCATCGGCATCGTGAAGAAGAACGCCATCCTGATCATCGACTTCGCGCTCGTGGCCGAGCGCGACCGCGGGCTCTCGTCCTACGACGCCATCTACGAGGCGAGCCTGCTCCGCTTCCGCCCGATCCTGATGACCACCATGGCCGCGATCCTGGGCGCCCTGCCGCTGGCCATCGGCTTCGGCGAGGGGGGCGAGCTGCGCCGGCCGCTGGGGGTGGCGATCGTGGGCGGACTGATCGCCAGCCAGGTGCTGACGCTGATCACCACGCCCGTCGTCTACCTCTACATGGACAAGCTCCGCCGCCCCTCCCGCCGCCGCAAGGGACCGGAGCGCTGGACCGTCCCCAGCCCCGATCCCGCGCTCTCGCCCGGCGCGCCCCCCGCCCCCGCCCGTGGATGAGCATGATGTCGCCCCGCCCCCGATCCCGCGCCCGTCTCCTCCTCGCCGCCGCGGCCCTCTCGCCGACGCTGGCGGGCTGCCTCGTCGGGCCGAACTACGTGCGCCCCGCGCCCCTGCCCACCCAGACCGCGAGCGCCGGCGCCGCGCCGCCCGCGTTCAAGGAGCTGGCCGGCTGGACCCCCGCCGCGCCGCTGGACGCCGAGCCCAAGGGCGACTGGTGGAGCGTCTTCGCCGACCCCACGCTCGACGGGCTGGAGCGGCGGGTCGCCGTCACCAACCAGAACATCGTCGCCGCCGAGGCCAGCTACCGCCAGGCCCGCGAGATCACCGCCCAGGCGCGCGCGGGCTTGTTCCCGACCGTCGCCACCAGCTTGGGTTTCAGCCGCACGGGCACCATCGCGTCGGGCGGTTCCGGCGGAGGGCTGACCGTCGCGGGCGCGGGCGGCACGCAGGTGACGACGGGCTCGGGCGGCGACGTCAACCGCTTCAACGGCGCGCTGAACGGCAGCTGGGAGCTCGACGTGTGGGGCCGCATCCGCCGCACCATCGAGTCCGACCGCGCCACCGCCCAGGCCAGCGCCGCCGACCTCGCCAACGCCACCCTCTCGGCCCAGGCGGAGCTGGCGACCGACTACTTCGCCTTGCGCTTCGCGGACGAGCAGACGCGCCTCCTCACGGACACGGTCGCCGCCTACCAGCGCACGTTGAAAGTGGTGCAGAACCAGTACGCCGCGGGCACCGTCGCCCGCGCCGACGTCGTGACCGCCCAGACGCAGGTGCTGAACGCCCAGGCCTCGCTCGTGGACGTCGACCGCCAGCGCGCGGCGCTGGAGCACGCCATCGCGGTCCTGGTCGGCGACGCCCCGGCCAATCTGACGCTCGCCGCTGGCGCGCTTCCCGCCGAGGCGCCGGTCGCGCCCGCGGGCCTCCCCTCCCAGCTCCTGGAGCGGCGGCCCGACATCGCCTCGTCCGAGCGGGCGGTCGCCTCGGCTAATGCGCAGATCGGCGTGGCGATCTCGGCCTATTTCCCGAGCCTCAGCCTGACCGGCTCGCTGGGCTCGTCGGCCGACGACTTCTCGCGCCTGTTCCGGGCCGAAAACGTGGTCTGGTCGGTGGGGAGTTCGGTGAGCGAGACCCTGCTCGACTTCGGCGCGCGCAAGGCCGAGGTGCGACAGGCGCGCGCCAACTACGACCGCACCGTCGCCACCTACCGCCAGACGGTGCTCACCGCGCTGCAGGGCGTGGAGGACAACCTCGCCGCGCTGCGCACGCTGGAGCGCGAGCAGGTCGTGCGCGACCAGGCCGTGGCCGCGGCGTCCCAGGCCGAGGCGCTGGCGCTGAACCAGTACCGGGCGGGTCGGGTGGACATCACCACCGTGATCACCGCCCAGACCCAGGCGCTCTCAGCCCGCCAGACCGCGCTCTCCACCCGCAACGACCGGCTGGCCGCGTCGGTGGGGCTGATCCAGGCGCTGGGCGGCGGGTGGACGACGGCGGACCTGCCGAAGGGGTGATCCCCCAGACGGCCTTCGCGGCGGGGCCAACCTCCCGAAGTCGTGGACGCTTCCGCCCT
>CAZZZR010000076.1:0-10370 GCA_964658605.1 uncultured Caulobacter sp.
CAGGGCGCTCATGGCCGCCGGCTCCCCGGCCGCGAGCAGAGCGTCGACCACCGCCTCGCCGAGCCCGGGGCGCGCCGCGACGGCGATCTGGTGCTCCAGGGTGGCCCGCGCGATCACCAGCAGCAGGTCCTCGTCCTGCAGCACGGGGCTGGAGGCGATCACCGGGCGGGCGATGTCGATGTCATCGAGCGCCAGCGTCCGCACCAGCACGGGAGGCGCCCAGTCGGCGGCGGCGATGCGCTCGGCCAGACGCAGGCGGATGTCGTGCTCGGCGTCGACGACGAGGCGCAGGAAGAGCGGCCCCAGCGCCTCTCGCGCCTCCGGTCGCCGGGCCCCGGGCGCCGCCTCGCACAGGTCCACGACCGCCTCCAGCAACCGCTCGCGTTCCTCGGGCGAGGTCGAGCGGGAGGGCGCGAGGGCGGCGGGAGGCGCAACGGTGTCGATCAGACGCAACCCTCCGGCCGGGCGACTCGCCGATGCGGCGGCCGGACGACTGTAGAGACGCGCCGCACCGCCTCCAAGCCGCCGCGCCTTGACGCCGCCGTCCCCACGCCCGACCATCGGAGCCGAACGAGGAGACGCGCCATGGCCGACGGCAACCAGATCGGGCTCACCTCGGTGAAGACCCGGGTGTCGCAGGAGGAGTGGCAGGCGCGGGTGGAGCTCGCGGCCCTCTACAGGCTGGTGGCGCTGCACGGCTGGGACGACGCCATCTTCACCCACATCTCCATGCGGGTCCCGGGGCCGGACCACCACTTCCTGATCAATCCCTACGGCCTGTTCTTCGACGAGATCACAGCCTCCTCGCTGGTGAAGGTCGACCTGGACGGCGGGATCGTGATGGAGACGCCTTACGCCATCAATCCGGCCGGCTTCACCATCCACTCGGCGGTGCATGCCGCGCGGGAGGACGCGATGTGCGTCATGCACCTGCACACCGACACGGGCGTGGGCGTTTCCGCCCAGGCCGATGGGCTTCTGCCGATCAGCCAGAACGCTCTGATCGTCCTGCCGACCCTGGCGTACCACGACTACGAGGGGGTGGCCCTGAACCTCGACGAGCGTGAGCGCCTGGTGAAGGATCTGGGCTCCAAGAACCTGATGCTGCTCAGGAACCACGGCACGCTCTCGGCCGGTCCCACGGCGGGGGCGACGTGGCTGCAGATGTTCTTCCTGGAGCGGGCCTGCGCCCAGCAGGTCGCTGCGCTCTCGGCCGGCCGCGCCGGCATCCACATGGCGCCCGACGAGGCCGTGGCCGAGGTCTCCAACCAGACGGGCGGTTCCGGCCCTGGAGGGATCGCCAAGCTCGCCTGGCCCGGCCTGTTGCGAAAGCTCGACCGCCTGTCCCCCGGCTACGACGCCTGACGCCTCCCTGAGCCGTTTCGCGTGCGGGGGCTCGCGGTCGGTGCGGCGCTGGCCCTGGCGAGTTCGCCGGCGTGGGCCGGCGCGTGGCCCATGGCCCCGGGCGTCACCCAGGCGATCCTGAAGTACGAGGACGGCCGAGCCTCCGACGGCTTCGACGCGGACGGATCGCGGGTCGCCATCCCCCACGTGGCGGACGACGACCTCTCCGTCTTCGTCGAGCGCGGGCTGACGTCGCGGCTGACGTTGCAGGGGCAGGTCGGCGCTACCCGCGGCGACGACGGCTATGTCGAGAACGAGGGTCGGGGCCCCATCTCGCTCTGCCTGCGCTACACCTTCCTGGTGCAGGCGCAGGGGCGACAGGTCTTCAGCCTCTACGTCGGCGGCACCGCGCCCGGGGTAGGCCGTAATGCCGACTACGCCCATCCCGACCAGGGTCGCGCCGACGGGGAGGTGCGGCTCCTCTACGGCCGCTCGGCGTTGGTGTTCGGGCGGGAGGGATACGTCGACGTCGAGGCCGCGCGCCTGTTCCGCTCCGATCTCGCCGACGAGACCCACGTCGACCTCACGGTGGGCTACGAGGCGCGGCGGAACTGGCTGGTGCTCCTGCAGAGCTATGCGGGCGAGGCCGACACCCGACCCGTCTCCGCCCGCTGGCTGAAGCTGGAGGCGGGCGTCGTGCGGCGGTTCGGGAGCTGGCGGGTGCAGGGAGGCTGGCGCAGCACCGCCTTCGGTCGTGACGTGCCGGTCGAGGGCGGCCCGGTGGTGGCGCTGTGGAAGACCTTCTGACGGCTCGGACCTGACGACGGTCGACGTGGCCACGGTGGACGGGCGGCGCGACAGATGTCCGCGGTCAGCCTGCTTCCGCCGCCACGCGGGCGAAGACCGCCAGGAGCTCGGCCCGGCTTGCGCGCTTGAGCGCGCCGGCGGCCACCTCCTGCGCGGACCACATCCAGGAGCGGGCCGGATCGTCCTTCATCGCCCATCCGTCGAACAGCCGCGTCTCGACCTGCGCCTCGCTGAGCACGGTGACGTCGTCGTGCCGATCGTCCTCGGCGATGCGCGCGAAGGCCGCGTCGATGGCCTCGTCCGGCCCTTCGATCAGCTGGAGGTAGAGGTCGGCCCGGCAGATCAGGGCGCCGGTGATCGAGGCCTTCGCGTTCTCGCGGCGGGCGTCGCTCAGGATGCCGTTCAGCATCGCGTCGTCGAACCCGAACGGCCGCGAGGCGTAGATCAGCTGCTTCATCACGCCCCGCCCTGAACCGAGCCCGTGCCTAGGCCGCCGCCGGAGGAGAGTCGAGCCGCGGCGCCCGTCAGGCGTGCCGCCCCCGGGCCGGGCGGGCGGGTGAGCCCTCCCACGAGGTGCCGGCCGGCAGGGTCTCGCCCTTCATCAGCACCGACAGGTCGCCGAGCTGCGAGTCCGCCTCCAGGCGCGAGTCGTAGAGCACGATCGCCAGCGACCCCACGGTGGCGCGGGGGCCGACGTAGAGGGGCGCGACCTTCATCACCCGGTCCTCGAACAGGTGGGTCTGCAGGCCGGCGTTCTCGTTCAGCGCCGCGTCGTCGCCGATCTCGACCAGGTCGTGCTCGGTGATGTCGGTGGTGTCGGTGAAGACGCGCTTGCCGATCGTGCAGCCCATCAGCCGCAGGTAGACGTTGATCCAGGGCGTCCCGCGCAGAGGCTCGAGCAGCAGCGGCACCGCGAGGTTCTCGTAGGTCGAGGTGACGAGCTCGGTGCGCCACACGAAGTGGCTCCACAGCGGCTTCACCGTCGGCCGATAGCGCCCGCAAACCAGCCACTTCAGCCCGAGCACGAAGGCCCCCGCGCCGAGGCAGAAGCCCAGGTAGAGGAAGGGGAAGGCCAGCGCGATCTTGAACTTGCCCATGGGCGGCTCGGAGAGGTCGCCGATCACGGTGAGGAGCCCGCTGAAGAGCATGATGAAGACCGTCAGCGAGAGCGTGATGCGCACGAACTCGATGGCCAGCCGCGTCGCGATCAGCCGCTTGGAGGGGCGGAAGCGGGAACCCTCGTCGAAGACGGCCACCACCTGGCGGTGCGGCAGGCGGATCGCGGGCGAGCCGAACCAGGTGGTGCCCGGCTCGCGCGACGCCTCGCCGCCTTCGGGCGGCTTGGACAGCACGCCGATCAGCACGTCGTCGTTCAGGTCGGCCCCGGTGGGGAGAAGGCCGGAGTTGCCTACGAAGGTGCGGCGGCCGATGCGCGTGCGCTCCAGCGTCACCGAGTCGGCACCCAGGCGCGCCGCGCCGAACACCACGCCGTCGGCGATGAAGCTCTCGGCCCCGATGTCGATCAGGTCGGGCACGACGGAGGTGGCCGTCGAGATCTCCGCCCGCTCGCCGACCTTGGCGCCCATCAGCCGGTACCAGGGCCGCACGTAGAGGGTGGCGTAGATCGGGTGCAGAAGGTCGAGCGCGAGCGCGCCGAGCTGCTGCACGAACCAGTAGCGGACGTACCACCAGCTCCAGATCGAGCGCGTGCCGGGCTTCACGCGGCCGAGCAGCAGCCATTTCACGCCCGCCGTCAGCAGGCACATCAGCACCACGTAGAGCAGGGCCAGGACTGGCGCGAGCGCGACGTAGAGGTAGTTCTCTGTCGCCCAGTCCAGCTCGATCATGGCCACCAGCCCGGGCGCGATCGGGATCACCGCCGCCAGCGGCAGCAGCGGCGCCGCGATGTAGAGGCCGACGTTCACCAGCACGCGGCGCAGGAGGCTCGGCGGCGCGGCCTCTTCGGGCGGGGGCGCGGGGCCGGTGCGAACGGCGGGCGACCCCGACCAGCGTTCGCCCGCCGGGATCGATTCTCCCGCGGGAAGCAGCGATAGGTCCTCCAGCGCGGCCCCGTCGCCGACGGAGGCGTCGCGACTGACCACGCCCATGGTGCCGACGAAAGCGCGCGCCCCGACGTCCACCCGCCCGATGCGCAGCAGCCCCCGCTCCACGCCCGTGGTCGCGAACAGGGCGCCGTCCGAGATCACCGCGCGCTCTCCGATGCTGACGAGGTCGGGCGCATCGATCTGGTCGAGCGCCAGCTGCGCGCCGCGTCCGATCCGGGCGCCCAGCATGCGGTAGTAGAGGCGCATCATCGGCGTGCCGGCCAGGAACTGGGTCGGGATCACCGACAGGAACCGCCGCACCAGCCACCAGCGGAAATAGTAGGACCCCCACAGCGGGTAGTCGCCGGGCTTGAAGCGCCCGATCACGATCCACTTCACGGCGATCGACAGCAGGATCATCGCCGGGGGCATGACCACGAAGGCGCCCGCTCCGTACAGCAGCGCCACCAGCCGCCCCTGCGTGCCCGAGACGTAGGTGTAGGTCAGGTAGGGCAGCATCCACTGCAGCCCGGCGAAGGCGAAGATCGGCAGGAGCGCGAAGGTCTGGGCCGTCGCGCAGATCGCGCGGCGCCGGCGCGACACGGGCGCGAACGGCGTCTCCACCCGGGCGGGCGCCTCGGCCGCCTCGTCCAGCCGCGTCGCCAGCGCGCGGATGGTCGGGGCGCTGTAGAGGTCCTGGATCGAGATGGCCCGAAGCGCCGGGTCCCTGCGCGCCAGCGACACCATGCGGGCGGCGCGCAGCGAGTGGCCGCCCAGGTCCTCGAAGAAGTCGTCGGTGACGGACACGGGCGCGGGCTCGAACACCTGGCGCCAGGCGTCGTGCAGCTTGGCCTCGGTGAGGGTCGCGGGCGGCACGAGCTCGCGCGCCTCGGGCGCCACGTGCTCGGGCTTGGCCAGCGCCTTGCGGTCGACCTTGCCGGAGACCAGCGTGGGCAGCGCGTCGCGCACCTCCCAGGCGTTGGGCCGCATGTAGGCGGGAAGGCGGACCTTGGCGGCCTCCTTCAGCGCGTCGAGGTCGAAGGTGCGGCCGGCGCGGGCGACGACGAAGGCGGCGAGCAGCTCCGACCCGTCGTCCTCCCGGTAGAGGTTGACCACCGCCTGGGCGACGGCCTCGTCCTCGGCGATCACGCTCTCGATCTCGCCCAGCTCGACCCGGTAGCCGCGGATCTTCACCTGGGTGTCGATGCGGCCGAGGAAGACGATGCGGCCCTGCTCGTCCAACTTCACGAGGTCGCCGGAGCGGTAGATCGGCTCGGGAACCCCGCGGGGGCCCGGGAAGGGGGTGACGGTGAACTTCTCCGCCGTCAGCTCCGGCCGGTTGACGTAGCCCTTGCCCACGCCCGGGCCGCCCAGCACCAGCTCGCCCTCGGCGCCGTCCGCCACCGGGTGCAGCCCCTCGTCCACGATCCAGCCGAGGTAGCCGGGCAGCGGCGTTCCGATGGTGATCGGGTCGCCCGGCGCGAGTTCGGCCCAGGTGGCCGTGACGGTGGTCTCGGTCGGACCGTAGGTGTTCAGCAGCCTCCGCCCCGGCAGGCTCCAGCGCCGCGCCAGTTCCGCCGGGCACGCCTCGCCGCCGAGGTTGATCAGGCGCGCGCTCGGCACGTCCTCGTCCAGGACCGCGAGCAGCGAGGGCACCGCGTGCCACACCGTCACCCCCGCCGCCGTCAGCACCTTGGCGAGGTCGGGACCGGCCTTGGCCAGCGCCTCGGACCCCGCCAACACCTCGGCGCCCACGAACCAGGCCGACCACATGGTCTCGACCGACATGTCGAACGAGAAGCTGAATCCGCCGTGGACCCGATCGTCGACGTTGAGGTCCAGGATAGCGCTCTCGCAGCGCACCAGGTGGCAGACGTTGGCGTGGGTGATGATCACGCCCTTGGGCCGGCCCGTCGAACCCGAGGTGTAGATGATGTAGGCCTCGTCGCCCGGCCCGGCGCCGGTGTCGGCGCGGGTGAGCGGCGCAGGGTCGAAGGCGGCGATCTCGCCCAGGTCCGCGTCCACGGCCAGGACGCGCGCGCCGGCCGAGCGGAAAGCCTCGGCGCGGTCGACCAGGGTGACCACCAGCCGCGCGCCGCAGTCGGCGGCCACGAACTCCGCCCGGTCCTGCGGAAAGCCCCAGTCGACCGGCACGTAGGCCGCGCCCGCTTCCAGCGTCCCCAGGATCGCCATGTAAGCGTCCAGCCCGCGCGGCAGGCACAGCACGACGCGGTCGCCGCGCACGACCCCGTTCGCGCGCAGGTAGCGGGCGAAGCGGGCCGCGCGGGCGCGCAGCTCCGCATAGGTCCAGCAGTCCTTGCGCGACAGCTCGAGATCGACATCGGCGAGCCGCACGGCGACGCGGTCGCCATGCAGGGCGGCGCTGGCGGCGAAGATCTCGTGCAGCAGCTCGTCGCGGGCGTAGGGCTCGGCGGGCGCGAGCGCAGGCGCGACGGGAAGCGGAGGCGGGGAGGGGGTGTCGAGCATGGGCGTACGCCTCATAGCGTGCGCCGCCGCCATCGGTAACAGCCAGTTCGGAACGGCGGACGCGCACCCCCGTTGGGCTCGCGGACCGGAGGGCGCGTGGCGGAGCAGGAATCCAAGGTCGTCGTCTACGCGGCCCTGGCCGGGAACGTGGCCATCGCCGTGGTCAAGGGGATCGCCGCCGTGGTCTCGGGCTCCGGCAGCATGGCGAGCGAGGCCGTGCACAGCCTGGTGGACAGCCTGGACCAGGTGCTGCTGCTGGTCGGCGAGGCGCGGGGCGCGCGAGGCCCGGACGCCAACCATCCCTTCGGCCACGGGCTGGAGACCTATTTCTGGAGCTTCACCGTCGCCCTGATGGTGTTCCTGCTCGGCGGCGCCGCGTCGGTGGGCGAAGGCGTCTGGAAGCTGCTGCATCCCGGCGAGGTCGGCTCGGTGGGACTGAACTACGGGGTCTTGGCCGTCTCGGCGGTGTTCGAGAGCGTGTCGCTGGTGTTGGGGCTCAAGCAGTACCGCGCCTTCACCAAGGGCCGGGTGGGCGTCGCGGAGTTCATCCGGCGCAGCAAGGACCCCAACCTGTTCGTCACCCTGATGGAGGACAGCGCGGCCCTGCTCGGCCTCCTGCTGGCGGCGCTGGGCGTCACCGGCGAAGCCTTAGGGCTGGCGTGGGCGGACGGAGCGGCCTCCCTGGCCATCGGCGGGCTGCTGGTCGGCGTGGCCGCGGTGCTGGCCAACGAGACCCGTAGCCTCATCGCGGGCGAGGCGGCGGACCGCACCGTCGTGGACGCCGTGGAGGAGGCGCTGCGCAGCTGCCCCTCCGTGGCGCGGATGCACGAGGTGGCCACGCTGCAGCTCGGACCGCGCACCATCCTGGTGGCCGTGACGCTCGAGCTGGCGGACGGGGAGCGCGCCATGGAGCAGGCCGCCGAGACCATCGCCGCCCACGTGCGCGCTATCGACGAGCGGATCGCCCGCGTCTACTTCCGCCCTCCGGGCGCCGCCGACGTTGCGCCCGCGCCCGCGCAGAAGGCATAAGCGGCGCACCTTAGCCGGCGTAGCACAGCGGTAGTGCAGCGGTTTTGTAAACCGAAGGTCGGGAGTTCGATCCTCTCCGCCGGCACCATTCTCCGACGTCCGAAGGCGCCATGCCCGACACCCGACAGCGCGTGCTCATCACCTCGGCGCTGCCCTACATCAACGGGATCAAGCACCTCGGGAACCTGGCGGGCTCCATGCTCCCCGCCGACGTGCACGCGCGCTTTCACAGGCTGCGGGGACGCGAGGTGCTCTACGTCTGCGCCACCGACGAGCACGGCACCCCGGCCGAACTCGCCGCGGCCGCCGCCGGCCAGGACGTGCGGACCTACTGCGACGAGCAGCACGCGGTGCAGAAGCGCCTGTCGGACGCGTTCTCGCTGTCTTTCGACGTGTTCGGCCGCAGCTCCAACCCGCCCAACCACCGGCTGACGCAGCATTTCGCAGAAGCCTTGGAGGCAAACGGCTTCATCGAGGAGCGGACCGACCGCATGGTCTATTCGCCCACCGACCGGCGCTTCCTGCCCGACCGATACGTGGAGGGGACCTGCCCCCACTGCGCCTATCCCAAGGCGCGGGGCGACCAGTGCGACAACTGCGGCTGGCTGCTCGACCCCACCGACCTGATCGACCCCTACTCCACCGTCTCGGGCGCGCGGGACCTGGAGGTGCGCGACACCCGCCACCTCTACGTGCTGCAGACCAAGCTGCAGGACCGCATCCGCGCCTGGGTGGACAGCAAGGCCGAGTTCCCTGCGCTCACCCGCTCCATCGCCTACAAGCACCTGGACGAGGGCCTGATCGACCGCGGCATCACCCGCGACCTCGCCTGGGGGATTCCCGTCACCAAGGACGGGTTCCCGCGTTCCGGCTTCGAGGACAAGGTCTTCTACGTCTGGTTCGACGCGCCCATCGAATACATCGGCGCCACCGTCGAGCGGGCCGAGCGGCTGGAGCTGGGCGAAGAGGGCTGGGCGCGCTGGTGGCGGCTGGACCAGGGCGCGGAAGACGTCCGCTACGTGCAGGTGATGGGCAAGGACAACGTCGCCTTCCACGCCGTCAACTTCCCCGCCACGATCCTGGGTTCGGGCGAGCCGTGGAAGACGGTGGACGTGCTCAAGTCCTTGAATTGGCTCAACTGGTACGGCGGCAAGTTCTCCACCAGCCAGAACCGCGGCGTGTTCATGGACCAGGCGCTGGAGCTGCTGCCGGCCGACTACTGGCGCTGGTACCTCACCGCCAACGCCCCGGAAGGCTCCGACACCGCCTTCACCTGGGAGCAGTTCGCCACCGCGGTGAACAAGGACCTGGCCGACGTCTTCGGGAACTTCGTCAACCGCATCCTCAAGTTCACCGAGGCGCGGTTCGAGGGCGTCGTTCCACCGGGCGGAGAGCCTGGCGAACCGGAGGGCAAGCTTTACGCGGGGCTCGACGAACGCCTCGCTGACCTGACCGCCCAGATGGAGGCGTTCGAGATCAGGAAGGCGGCCCAGGCGCTGCGGGCGATCTGGGTGCTCGGCAACGAATACCTCGCCGAGGCCGCGCCCTGGACGGCGATCAAGACCGACCGCGGCCGCGCCGCCGTGATCGTGCGCACAGGCTTGAACCTTGTCGCCCTGTTCGCGCGGCTCTCAGCGCCTGTGATTCCGAACACGGCCGCCGTGGTCGCGCAGGCCGTCGGCGAGCCGGCGGACGCGAGTTGGCCGTCGAGCGACGCCGCAACGGAGCTGTCGCGCCTGCCCCCCGGCCGTCCCATCGCCACGCCCGACGTGCTCTTCCGCAAGATCGACGAGGCGCAGGTGGCCGAGTGGACCGCCCGTTTCGGCGGAGCGGACGCGGCCTAGCGCGGCGGGTCGTCGGTGGGACGCAGGTCGAGCGGGCGCTGGCCGTTGACGGTGCCGTCCGGCCGACGGGCGCGTTTGCGGGAGGCGGCGATGCGGGCGTCGGCGCTGCGGGTGCGCAGCATCCACCAGAGACCGATCGCGAGCACGGCCGCCAGGAGCGCCGCCCCCCACCACCGGGGCGCGCCGCCTGGGGCGCTCGCCTGATCCACCGCGCCGAGCGCGAGCGTCTGCGATCCCCCGCCGAGCAGGTCGACCGACACGTCCGCCCGCAGCGGGCCCTTGGCGCCCGCGGCCGCGGTCACGGTCCAGCGGAACAGGGTGGGCTGCCCGACCCGCAGGGTCTGCGCCTGCGCGCCGCCGGGGATGATGGCGTAGCCCTCGCCCGTCAGGGTGGCGTCGGCGTTGGCCGAGGCGGCGGCGTCGCCCATCCCCTGGCGGCCGGCCTCCGTCTTCACCGTGTCGTAGAAGCCGGCCGGGAGCGTCAGCGTCACCTCCGACGCGCCGTCGGCCCCGCCCTTGGGTGCGGAGAGCGCCGCCCCGCGCGCCACCGCCGTGGAGAGGGCGGAGCGCAGCGCTTCCGTCCGGGCGTCGGCGTCGGCCGCGGTGGTGTTCGATGCGGGCTTGCCCGCGGCCGGCGGGGCTGCGTGCTTGGCCTGCCGCAGCTCGGCGGGCGTGGCGCGACGCTCGTGGTGCGGGATGCCGCGGGCCGGAGGCTTGGCGGCCGCCTTGGGCTGCGGCGTGGACGATGCGACGGGCGGCGGCGCGGGATGCGGCCGCTTGACGGTTGCGGCGCGAGGATGCGGGCCGGGGGGGG